>JAJDUQ010000265.1 GCA_022826505.1 Gammaproteobacteria bacterium | reverse complement strand
GGCGGCAAGCTCGCGAGGAAGACCAACACCTTCCGCGACTTCATCGCGGCCGCCCACGCGCTTGCCGACGAGGGCTTCACCCGCCGCGGCCGCATCGCCATCCACGGCGGAAGCGCCGGGGGCCTGCTGGTCGGGGCGTGCACGAACGTGGCCCCGGAGCTGTTCCACGCGGTCATCGCCGAGGTGCCGTTCGTCGACGTGCTCAACACCATCTGCGACGACACCCTGCCGCTCACCCCGCCGGAGTGGCCGGAGTGGGGCACCCCGATCGAAAGCGACGCAGCATACGACTGCATCGCCTCCTACAGCCCCTACGACAACATCGAGGCCAGGGACTACCCGCACATCATCGCCACCGCGGGCCTCACCGATCCCCGCGTCACCTACTGGGAGCCCGCGAAGTGGGTGGCGAAGCTCCGTGCGACGAAGACCGACGATCGCCTGCTCGTGCTGCACACCAACATGGAGGCGGGCCACGGCGGCGCGGCGGGACGGTTCGACCGGCTGAAGGAGACCGCGCTCGTGTACGCGTTCGTGCTCCACGTGTTCGGCATCGGCGTCTAGTACCTCTGCACAGTGATTCTGACCGGTTCATGCGGCCTTCTCGAACTCGGCGGAGACGGGCGCGGGGTAGGCACGGCCGAGCTTCTCACGGGCACGGCAGACGTCAAACATCCACTTGACCCGAGCGCCCTGGGCGTTGCGCCGGCGTTGCCAGTGCGCCACCTCGCGGCACAGGGTTTCGCGGTCGGGAATGCGCCGGTCAAGACATTGCTGATTCAATACCCCGATCTCGATCTCCACCATATTGAGCCAGCTCGCATGCTTGGGGACGAAGTGAAACTCCAGCCGGCGCAGCACCTCGCGAGCCACCGACGGCGCGAAGACCTCGTAGAGCGCCGCCGGTTTATGTGCCGAGAGATTGTCGAGCACCACCCGTACCGTCTCGGCATCGCGATAGTGCTCCTCGACCAGTTCATGCATGCAGCGGGCGAAGTCGTGCGCCGTCTTGCGTTCGGTCACCTTCACGTGCCGCCACGGCTGATGCGCATCGAGAAAGACGAACAAGTTCGCGGTGCCGTGGCGCCGGTATTCATAATCGATGCGCGCCGGCTTGCCCGGCTGCGCCGGCCATGGGATTCGGGTCTCACCGATGAGTTGGACCGGGGTCTCATCGAAGCACACCACCGGACGGCGCGGGTCGGGGACTTCGCTGTAGAGGTCGAGCACATCTTCCATCCGCGCCACGTATTCGGCATCGACGCAGGGAATGCACCACATCTTGCGCTGCCATGGCTTGACCGATTGCTCGGCCAGTCGCCGACGCACCGTCTCGCGCGAGACCTGCTCGTGCCCGGTACGAACCACCATCTCTTCGGCCAACAACTCCAGCGTCCAGCGCGCTCGCCCCGCTGGCGGGTCCGAACACGCCACCGCAACCAGCAACGCCTCCTCGCGCCCGGTGAGCTTGCGACTCGCCCCAGCCCGAGGCGCTTCGCTCAATGCCGCCTCCAACCCCTCCTCGACGAACCGGCGCTTGGTGCGATACACCGTCGACGTCCCCACTCCCACCGTGGCTGCGACCATCGCGTCGCCATGGCCCTGCTCGGCGGCAAGCAGTATCTGCGCGCGTTTGACCCGGCGTACACGTGCCTTGCCCGCGCCGGTCAGTTCCTGCAATTGCATGCGTTCCTCTTCGTTCAGCTCGACGATGTATCGTATGTTCATCACAGCCTCCATCACGGGGATGGAGACAGTCGATCATGGAACGCTCACCGTGTCGATCCCTGCGAGTTCATCGACGCCATACACGGAACGACAAGGCCAGTATCTGGCGTTCATTCACGCCTACACCAAAGTCAACGGGCGCCCTCCGGCTCAAGCGGACATGCAACGATTCTTCGCCGTCACCGCGCCGAGCGTTCATCAAATGCTGATCACCCTCGAGCGCCGCGGATTGCTCCGTCGCACTCCAGGACGTGCGCGATCTCTCGAAGTCCTGATTGCTCCCGAGCACCTTCCGAACTTGCGATGACCGGTCAAATTCAATCGATCACAAACTCTGCACAGTGAGTTTGACCGGCTGAGATGACGCCAGTGAGCGCCGATCGGAGTCTAAATTGTTGATTTTCAAACGATCATAACCTCTGTGCAGAGGTACTAGTGCGAAAACTCGACGGATTCCCGGCTGCGCGGATCGCGGGCCGTGCTCCATCCGCGGCCTGGCCGCCGGCCGAACGCCCATCCCGGCCCGAGTGACCGATCAGGGCTGCCTCCATGCGCCGCGCGCTCGTTGTCGTCACCGTCTACTACCTCATCTTCGGCTACGCTCAGCTCGCGGCGGCGTGGCTGATGTCGCCGGCCTGGCATCCGGGCACGTCCGAACTGCTGGTGCTGCTGGTCGGGCCGGCGGCCGGATGGCTGGTCCATCAGGTCCGGCGCAACGCCCTTACGCGGTGGCTGCTGCGGGCCGTTTATCTATGGGTAGGGCTCGGCTTTCTGCTGTTCTGCGTCGTCGTCCCGGTCCACTTGCTGCGCCTGATCGGACTGCCGGCCGGAAGTGCGGCGCTGCTGCTCGCCGCCCTCTACGGGCCGCTCGCGGTCTGGAGCATCGTGAACGCGC
>JAJDUQ010000020.1 GCA_022826505.1 Gammaproteobacteria bacterium | reverse complement strand
ACGGGCGGCGATACAGCGTCAGCGCGTACGCCGCGCCAGCAACGTGTAGATCACCAGGAACAGCCCTATCATCAGCAGCGAGAACAGCGTCGACGCGGTCCCCAGCGCGAACAGCGTCGGCCGGATCCGCTGCGTCATCGAGGCGTTGATGTCGAGCGGCAGGGTGTTGTACTCGCCCGCGAGCAGCGTGGTGCGGGCGAACTCGTCGTAGGACAGGGTGAACCCGAACAGCCCCGCCGCCACGATCCCCGGCGTGATGAGGGGCAGGGTGACCTCCTTGAACACCGTCCACTCGCTCGCGCCCATGTCGCGGGCGGCCTCCTCGAGCCGGCCGTCGAAGCGGTTGAACACCGCCATCATCACGAGGAAGCCGAACGGCAGGGTCCAGACCACGTGCACCCCGAGCGCCGTCGACCACCACGCGGGCGGGATGCCGAGCTGCTTCAGCAGCGTCGCGAGGCCCAGGCTCAACAGGATCCCCGGCACCATGATGCCGGTCATGATGGTGTAGAACAGCAGCCCCGAGCCGTAGAACCGCTTGCGGAACGCCATCGCGAACATGGTGGAGAACAGCGCCGTGATCACCATCACGATCAGCGCGAGGATGATGGAGCGCAGCATCGCGCCCTGCATGTCCCCGACGCTCGACGGCTCCAGCAACTTGTTCCACCAGTACAGGCTCCACCCCCGCATGGGGAAGCTGGTCCCGCCCCGGCGGCCCTGGAACGACAGGATGAACATCGCGAACATCGGTCCGTAGATGAAGAGCAGGAACACGACGTAGTAGCTGCTGAACAGCGTCTTGACCGCCGCCCGATTCTTCTTCTCGACCGTCCACCGGCGGGCCATGTCAGAGCTGGCTCCGGATGTCCACGATGCGCAGGATGATGATCACGCCGATCATCATCGCGAGCATCAGCATCAGCGCGTTGACCGCGGCGAACGGGTAGTTCGCCACCGCGTAGTAGTTGAGGATGACGGTGCCCACCGTGGTGGTCTTGCCGCCGTACACCACCACCGCGGTCGCGAACTCGCCCATGATCATCACGAAGATGAAGATCATGCCGATGGCCACCCCCGGCAGAGACAGCGGCGCCACGATCTCGCGGAAGATCTGGAACGAGGTCGCCCCCATGTCGCGCGCGGCCTCGATGATGTCCTTGTCGATTTTCGCGAGCGAGAAGAATATCGGCCCGACGCACAGCACCACGTAGAGCTGCACGAGCGCCATGGTGTAGCTGAACTCCGAGTACAGCAGCACCGTGGACGGCTTCTCGATGATCCCTGTCTGAATGAGAAAGTTGTTCAGCAGGCCGCGGCGGCCGAGCATCGGCAGCCACGCCACGGCGCGGATGAGGTAGCTCGTCCAGAACGGCACCATGCACAGCAGGAAGAGCGCCATCTGCCACTTGAACGAGTTGATGTGCATGGCGAGGAAGTAGGCGATCGGATACCCCAGCAGCAGGCAGAAGAACATCACCGTGAGGGTGAACCGGAACGTCGACCACAGGGTCTGGATGAAGATGCTGGGCGTGAGGTACTTCCTCGACTCGGGGTCGAAGAACCCTTCGTTGGTGAAGTACTCGTGGTAGTACTGAAGCGTCCCGTCCGGCGTCATCCCGTGGCCGGTGGAGGTCCAGAAGCTGAACACGATGATGCTCGCGAGCGGCACCACCAGGAACAGAACCAGCCACGCCACGCCGGGGGCGATGAGCCACCCGACCGGGAACCCGCCTTCGCGGCGCACATGCTGCGCCGATTCGACGACCTCTTCGGGCGGGGGTGGCTGAACGCCGATGAGGCCCCGGTGCCGGGACTCGATGGCTCGTTCCACTCGGAATGACCCTATGGCCCCCATCTCTCACCGCGGCACGGCCGCCGGCGCGGACCTGCCCGATCTTCCGCCCGGTACGCCGGCTCGCCTTGCCGCCGGGTGAGAAATGAAGGTTGGCCGAACGGGCGACGGTACGCCCGCCCGGCCGGTCCGTACCTCAGGCGCTCAAAAACTCCGTCCAGCGCTTGACGAGGTAGTCGTTCTCGTCCATCAGCGAGTTCCACACCGCGATGTTGCTGAAGCGGTTCCAGTACGAGCCGCCGTCGCGGACCTCGCCCTTCTCGACGATGATGGTGCCGAACGGGTCGGGCAGCTCCTTCGCGGCCGGCTTCCCTTCGTACCAGAAGTCCCACTCCTCGGGCTCGAGGTACTTCTTCACGTTCTCGGGCACCGACATGTAGTACCCCTGCCGCGCCACGAACGCGCCGCCCCAGCCGTCGAGCCACCAGTTGATGTACTCGTAGGCCTGGTCGAGCGCCTTGCCGGTCGCCTTGGCCGAGATCGAGCAGCCGCCATGCCAGCCCCGCATCCCTTCCTTCGGGAACGCGTAGACGCACGGGACACCTTCGGCCTTGATTGCGGTGACCGCGGGCGACCACATGCTCTCGATCACCACCTCGCCGCTCACCATCAGGTTCACGGACTGCCCGAAGGTCTCCCAGAACGCCCGGAAGTGCCCTTCCTCCTTCTTGGCGATGAGGAAGTCGATGAGGAAGTCGATCTCCTCGCGGGTCATGTTGCCCTTGTCCTTGAACTTGAACAGCCCGAGCCCCTCGATGCCGAGCGCCGCGTCCATGACCCCGATCTGCGGGACGTTGAGCAGCGCCACCGCGCCCTTGAAGTCCTCGCTGAACAGCTCGGCCCAGCTCTCGATCTTCCGGCCGGTGTCCTCGGGGTTGTATCCCATCGAGTCGGCGTTGTGCCAGCCCGGCACCATGGTGACGTAGCGCGACGGCCCGTCGACGTACTTGCCGTTCTCGTCGACCCACAGATGGCGGAACGGTGCGTCGCCCTGCCCGGGGTTGGACTCGGGCGTCAACCGCCCGGTCTTGGAGAGATCGGTGACCTTGTCCCAGTCGCGGATGCGCTGGGTGTCGATGGGCTGCCACACGCCGGCCGGCCACATCACGTCCATGTCGTTGTAGTAGCCCTCGGCGACCTCGTACTGGTCGTTCTGGTTCAGCATCTTGCCGAACATCGCGCCGTATCCGAGCGCCTGGCCCCGGACCCCGAATCCGAGATCCTCGGACGCCTTGCCCTGGATCTCGTTGATGATGCTCACCCCCAGGCCGATGGACCGGATGGGGTCGTCGGCACGCACGATTGCCGGAAACGCGGTGATCGCGGCGCCCGCCGCAGCGACCTTGGCCGAGGTTCCCAGGAACTCGCGCCGGGCGATGCGTTTCGATTGCCTTCGGCGGGGTTTATGCTCATGCTTGGTTTTCATCGTGTCGCTCCTCTCACTTGAGAACCGCCGACAGGCGGCTATGCTCGGCTGGGTGAAGTGCTCAAGCCGCCGGCGTTGCGCCGGTCGCGCCGGCCGTCTCGGTCGAACGGTCCGGGAACCTTAGCGCAACGTCACGGGATATGGAATTGCGGCCCGAATGCCGGAAGCGCCGGCACGCCGGCCGCCGAGTCGGGACTGAAATCAAGCCATGAGCGTGCTGATCAAGAACGGAAGAATCGTCACCGCAGTCGACGACTACCACGCCGACCTCTTCATCAGCGACGAGACCGTCACCCTGATCGGCCGGGACCTGGTCATCGAGGCCGACACCGTCATCGACGCATCGGGAAGGCTCGTCATCCCGGGGGGGATCGACCCCCACACCCACATCGAGATGCCGTTCGGCGGCACCGTGACCTCGGACAACTTCGAGACCGGCACCCGCGCCGCCGCCTTCGGCGGGACGACGTGCATCGTGGACTTCGCGATCCAGCCCAAGGGCACGTCCACGCTCGATGCGCTCGACACATGGCACGCGAAGTCGGCCGGCAAGACCGCGATCGACTACGCCTTCCACATGATCATCACCGACCTGCCCGCGTCCCGGGTCCAGGAGATGCGCCGCCTCGCCGACGAAGGGGTGACGAGCTACAAGATGTTCATGGCCTACCCGGGGGTGATGCTCGCCGACGACGCGACCATCTTCCGGGCGATGCGCAAGGCCGCAGAGGACGGCACCCTGGTGTGCATGCACGCGGAGAACGGGGTCGTCATCGACGAGCTGGTGCGCATCGCCCTGGAGCGCGGGGAGTTGAGCCCCAAGCACCATGCCCTGACCCGACCCACCCGCCTGGAAGCGGAAGGGGTACACCGGGCGCTGGCAATCGCGGAGGTGGCCAAGGCCCCCATCCACATCGTTCATCTGAGCTGCTACGACGCGCTGCAGGAGCTGCGCCTTGCCCAGGCGCGCGGCGTCATGGCGCACGCCGAGACCTGCCCTCAGTACCTGCTGCTCGACGCGAGTGCCTACGACGCCCCGGGCTTCGACGGCGCCAAGTACGTGTTGACCCCGCCGCTGCGCGAAGCATGGAACCAGGACGAGCTGTGGCGCGGCCTGCGACACGGCGCGCTCGACGTGATCTCCACCGACCACTGCCCCTTCTGTCTGAAGGAGCAGAAGGAGATCGGCCGCGACGACTTCAGCAAGATCCCCAACGGCGGGCCGGGGATCGAGAACCGCATGAGCCTCATCTATCACCACGGTGTGGGCGGGGGCCGGATGAACCTGAACCGGTTCGTCGAGCTGACCTCGACCGCCGCCGCGAAGATCTTCGGCCTGTTCCCGAAGAAGGGCACCATCGCGGTGGGGAGCGACGCGGACATCGTCATCTTCGACCCCGATCGCGAAGAGACCATCAGCGTCCACAACCCGAGAACCCACCACATGAACGTCGACTACTCCGCCTACGAGGGCTTCAAGGTCAAGGGGTTCACCGAGACCGTGCTGTCGCGAGGCAAGGTGGTGATCGATCGCGGGGAGTACGTGGGCCGGGCGGGAGACGGCTCCTTCGTCCGGCGAGGTCCCTACGGAGGGGCGCACGCATGAGCGGCAACGGCAGCGGCGGCGGCAGGTCCGATGACGTTCCGCTCTACTCCATCAAGTGGCCCAAGGCCGACGCGCACGAAACCAAGAGCGTCTCCGGGGTACTGGTCGAGAGCAACGTCCGCGGCCAGTTGGCGCTGCACTTCTACAACGAGGTGCGCGAGCTCGAGCAGAAGGTCGAGTACATGGAGGACGGCTCGCGCGCCGCTCCGCCTCGTGCCGTGACCTACGTGCGCGAGATTACCGATTCGATTCTGCTGTCCGGCGCCACCGCCCGCCAGCTCCGCGACGTCCTCGAGGAGTTCTTGTCCGCGTCCCGCGACGACCGCCGCTCGGGCGACTGAAACGCGGGGCGCGTGTCGCGTCCACGAGGCCGCTCAGGCCGCCTGAGCCTCCGGACGGATGATCTTCAGCAGCCAGAAGATCACGCAGAACAGTGCGGTCAGCACCACCAGGGCCACCACCGCGCCGAGCCGCTTCCCGAACTCCCCATCCACCAGTTGGCCTTCGCTCAACAGGTACACGCAGAGGATTTGCAGCGCCTGCAAGGTGGCGCCGCCGCTGAGCAGGATGGCGGTGAAGGTGGAGCCGCGCAGCGAGCTCAGGACCATCACGTCGACACTGTGCTGCCGGCCGACGTGCAGCCGATACGCGTGCCAGTGGAACACGCAGAATCCGACGATGCCGACGATCAGCGCGACCCAGAATATGACGTTGCTGAAGCTGATCCCGTTGAGCACCAGCACGAAGAGCTGCTCGAACGGTGCGTAGTAGTAGAGGAAGATCAGCACGATGATGAACAGGATGAACCCGACCACGGTCCAGAACCACTGCCATCCAGTCATGGTGATCTCCGAATGCTCTGTACACTGACGCCGCGCGGCATGAGCCGAGATCGCCGAAGCGGCGTTGCGTCCGCGGCTTCCGGACCGGAAGTCGAGACCCGCTCCGGGAGCATCGCGCTCACACCTTCCTTGTACCCGATCGATTTCCCGCCATCAATCGAGCCGGCTATTCGCCGCTCGGGACCGCGGCAATCAGGAATACCGCAAAGAGAACCACGAACAGTGCGTCCTTGATGGCCGGTATGACATGGTCTCGATCGTCCCTCAACACGAGGAGGGAAATGATTTCGAGGACAAGGAACACGAGCGCAAGAAGGAACACCGGCCAGATTGTGCTCCACCAGGCCAGCTCGGCCGGCACCTCGATCTCCTGCACCCAACGCCACAGCAGGAGCAGCAACGGCAGAAGGGTGAGGTACCCGAAGCCCACGAGAAACCGACCGCGCATCGAAGTCCGATCCAGGCACCAGTAGACGAGGAAGAACGCGGCGATGTGCACCATGTCCCAGAAGAATCCCCCATAGGCGTCGCGCCCTTCGAACTGCTCGAGGTTGAGGAAACCGAGCAGGAGTGTGATCAGGATGACGTCGCACAGCAGCCACTCGCGAAATCCCTCGGTCCGGGTCTTCGGTGTCCAGGCGCGTGTGGCCTTGTCGAACAGCAGCACGATCCCCACCGCGACTGCGGCGGGATAAATCACCCGCAGCATCAGGTCGGCGCGTCCCGACGGATCCAGATAGAACCATCCGAGCAGCAGGATGCCGACCGCCAGCAGCAACAGGCCGACGAGCCGAGAACCCGCCGGATCCCGCACCGTCTCGGCCTGCATGTTCTGCTCTGCGTCTCCCGGAACCACCCGTGCGGCCGCCGAGATGCGCGCCAGCGCGAATGCCACCAGGAACAGGAACGCCATGGCGGCGACCGCAAGCATCAGAGCCAGAAACAGATTGGAACGCGTCTCGGCTCGCCAGCCATGGGATGCCGCACCGCCGGAGGCGAGTTCGACCGCGAAGTAGATTGCAACGATCACCAGCCCCAGCAGGAGCACGATCGCGAGCAGGACTTCGTACCAGCTCGGGCGCCTGGGGGTCGCAGGCTCCCCGGAGCCGGGCCGGCGAACGCGTCCCAGGCGAATCGCCGCCACGACCACCAGCACCGCGACGGCTACCGCCAGCACCACCAGCGCGACGATACTGAATGTGCTCAACGCCGTTCCCCTGAAGTCCCGGTCTCGATCTTAGCGCCGGATTCACGCGGTGTTGTCCGGTTCGGCGCGTCGGCGCGCTCGCGGGCACAGCGGGCGGCGGCGCCTGCGCCGACACACGGCCATCGTTTCGACGACCGCGACGATTTCGCCGCTTGGGTCAGCCGGAGCCGGTGTGCATCGGCCGCGGTGTCAGCATCCGACGAACCTCGTCCTCGGTGATGTCGATGACATCGTCTGCAAGCTGCGCAACCTCGCGGGAGACACTGGTACGTTTCGGCGTGGCGACGAGCACCCGAGTGCCGAAATCCTGCGAGGCGCGGAGGACCTCGGCAAAGTCGCGGTCCCCGGCAACGAGCACCATGGTCTCGCAGACCGAACGACCGGCGAGTCGCACCATGTCCAGGGCGATCAGCGTATCGACGCCCTTCTGCTGGCGATTGGGCCGGAACGTCCAGTGCCGATCGAACTCGGCCAGAAGTTGTCCCGGTTCCAGAGCGAGACCGACCGCCGTCGATTCCAGGGCTCGTCGAATCGGTTGTTCGAGCGGAGACGGTCCCTCCGCGATATGCCCCAGACGGAGCTGCAAGCCGGGCGTGAGCGCAATCGCATCGAAGAAGGACCGCTGTCCGGCATAGCTGGCATGGGAGGGGTCGAAGGCGCTGTCGTACCAATAGGCTCGGAGAAACGTTTGGCCGAGCGCCTCATGGGGTGCGAGCTGGCGAAACCAGTTCACGACGGCCTGGGCATCGGGACGAACGCCTTTCGGCGATTGTCCGATCGACTTGGCGCCTTCGGCTCGAAGGAAGCTCGCGTCGATAAATCCGGCGTATGTGCCCGACATTGCGAATTCCAATAACAGGAAATTGCCCCAACCGGGGCTGAACCAAGTTGCCGCTATGTACCAAAAGGCATGGACAGGAACGGAATCAGTGTATCAGCAGACCGACCTCGCGCAACTCTCCGAGCACTCTCCGCGCACGACGCCGACCGTGCGGTACGGACGATCCTGATCGGCACGGGCGAACCGCGTCGCCGAGCCCCACGCGCAGGCTCGAACGCAGTCGAGCCCAATCGTACCGCCCACCGTCGAGTCCGAGTCATCGCACCGGGCACGAGACCGCGATTCGATGCACCGCACGGCCGCCAAATTCCATCGATCCGCGCCCGCAGCATCGAGTCGGGAGGCATCGCGGCCGGTGCGTCAGTCCTTCGGACGTTCGCCGTAGTCCTGCCACGGTGCGTCACGCCTTCTGACGGCCTCGCGGAATCCCGACTCCTCGAATGACTCGGCCCAGCGGTACGCTTCTTCGGTATGGCGGGCAATACCGTCGAACAAGGTGCCGATGAGCTGAGTGGTGCGCAGGCCCATGTTCTCGAATGCCTGATTGATCAGCAGCTTGTTGAGCGCGAGCTGATTTGCGGGGATATGCCGGAAGCGTCGCGCGTCGGACTCGATGCGCTCGGCCAGCTCGCCGGGCGGGACGACGTGGGCCACCAGTCCGATCCGGTGCGCGGTCTCGGCGTCGATGGCCCGCCCGGTCAGGAGGAACTGCTTGGCGTGCTCCAGGCCCAGCCGGTAGACCCAGAGCAGCGTGGTCGGGGTACCGAAGAGGCGACTCGGGGCGTAGCCGATGTGGGCATCGCTCGCCATGTAGAGCTGATCGCAGCAAAGCACGACGTCGGTCGCCCCTCCGATCGCCCAGCCCTTGACCTCGCCCAGCACCGGCTTCGGGCACTCCCAGATCCGCATGAAGCGCCTGACGTTGTTGCCCATGAAGGCGAGATCCTTGACCGGATCCCATGCGCCTTCCCGGGTCTCGATGTCGGGCACACCGTAGGGCACGTCCCACTCGCCGCCGTCGGTCAGGTCGTAACCGGCCGTGAACGTGTCGCCCACGCCGCGCAGCACCACGGCGACGACCTCCTTCGAGCGGCTCGCCGCGTCGATCGCGTCCGCGATGCCGTGGACGACCTCTTCGGTGAGGGTGTTCTTCTTCTCCGGCCGATTGATTGCGACGATCGCGATTCCGTCGATTTCCTCGTAGAGCACCTCTTCGGTCATGGCCGATTTCTCCTGTGACGCATCCAACTTGTCCAAACGACCCCCGAGTGTCGAAATCGATTCCCTCCGCGCCTCGCCCCTCCGGTGTAGCGGCAATGTTGACCGGCTCGCCGCGCAGGGCGTACAAACGCTCCACCCTCGACGCCCACCACCGCGGCATCCGACCCGGGCCCACGGACACGCTGCCGCGCGAATTCGTGAACCGGCGTTGCCGCTCTCCGACACCAGGAGCAGATCATGGATCGACAGTTTCCGCGGCGAAACGGCGCCGTGGCCCTTGCCGCCGCGACGCTGACCGCAGCGCTGTTCGCCGGACCGGCATGCGCCGAACCGGTCACCCTCACCATCGTCCACGTCAACGACCTCGACCGCCTCGACGGCTCGGGGGACCGCGGAGGCGTCGCGCGCCTCTCGGCGGTGGTCAACCGCGTTCGGGCTGATGCTTCCCGTGTGCTCGTCACCCACGGCGGCGACGCGATCTCCCCGTCCCTGTTGTCGTCGTTCGACAAGGGCGCGCACATGATCGACCTCTTCAACCAGATCGGGCTCGACGCCATGGTGCTCGGCAACCACGAGTTCGACTTCACGCTGGCGGTGACGAAGGCGCGTATCGCGGAGGCCGGATTTCCGATTCTCGCCAGCAATGCGCTCGAACCGGACGGCACACTGATCGACGGGATTACCGAGAACCTGCTGATCGACGTCGGCCCCTACGAAGTCGGCTTGTTCGGCCTGACGACGGCGATGACCCCGATGATATCGTCCTCCGCCCCAGTGGCTTTCCGGCCGGCCGACGAGGTCGCGGCCGAGCAGGCGGCGAAGCTGCGCGACGCGGGCGCCGACCTCGTCATCGCCCTCGCCCACACCGGCCGGGCCGAGGACGAGGCGGTGATGCGTCTCGGCGCGGTGGATCTCCTGCTCTCGGGCCACGATCACGACATGAAGGTGGAGATTGGCGCCGACGCGACGTTCGTGGAGAGCGGGGCGCAGGCGGAGTTCGTGACCATCGTCGACGTCGCGATGGACACGGCCGAGGGGCGCAACGGCCCGCGCTTCGTCTGGGAGCCGTCGGTGCGGGTCGTCAACACCGTCTCCGTGACACCCGATCCGGAGCTTCAGGCCGCGGTGGACGCCTATCTTGGAGGCCTGGAGCGGGAACTCGACATCGAGATCGGCTCGACGGCGGTGCAGCTCGACAGCCGGCGCAGTGCGGTGCGCAGCCGCGAAGGCGCGTTCGCCAACCTGATCGCCGACGCCATGCGGGCCGCGACCGGAGCCGACGCCGCGCTGACCAACGGCGGCGGCATCCGCGCCGACAAGATCTACCCGCCCGGCACGACGCTGCTGCGCCGCGACATTCACTCGGAGCTGCCCTTCGGCAACAAGACGATCGTGGTGGAGGTGACGGGTACCGACCTGCGCGCGGCGCTCGAGAACGGGGTCAGCGGGGTCGAGGTCGGTGCGGGCCGGTTCCCCCACGTGTCCGGGATGGCGTTCCGCTTCGACGCTTCAAAGCCGGTGGGAAGTCGCGTTCGTGAGGTGACGGTGGGCGGCGAGCCGCTCGACCCCGCGCGCAACTACCGACTCGCCACCAACGACTTCCTCGGCCGCGGGGGCGACGGCTACGACATGTTTGCAGGCGCCCGACGGCTGATCGATGCGGCGTCCGGCAAACTCATGGCGACCCAGGTCATCGAAGCCATCGCTGCTGCCGGCGAGGTCGCGCCCGAGGTCGAGGGCAGGATCGTCCATCGAACTTCCTTGGACGCGACGCTGAACGACACGAATCGGTGCCGATACGAACGGTACGTGCCGCGCTTCGTCGCATGCCTCGGCGAGAGACCGACGAGCCGCGAATCCGTCCCGCCCCGAATCCGCCGGGATGCGCTCAGCGGGCCGAGCCGGACAGGCCGCGCCGCCCCTTGGCCAGCCACGCCTCGAATTCCGCCGACAACGCTTCATGGTGGGTCGCCCACCACTCGGCGTTCATCTGCAGTGCGGTGGCCATGTTCTCCTCCGCGGTCGGAAGCATCGCCTTCGTCGCCTCGTCGACCAGCGTCATCGCCGACACCCTGGCCGGTCCGTAGGGGATGTACTTCGTCTGTTCCGCAAGTCTTCCCGAACTCGTAGCGAACGCTATGAATCTCATCGCCCTTTCGAGGTTGGTGGCGCCCTTGGGAATCCCCCAGGAGTCGATGTCCCAGAGCTGACCATCCCAGATGATGGCGAAGTCCTTGCCGTCCTCGACCATGGGGCGGTGCATGCGGCCGTTCCACACCGATGTCATGACCACCGCGCCCGAGTCCAGAAGGTCGATCGGCTCCGACCCCGAGGTCCACCAGACAATGCCGGTCCTGATCCGGTCCAGCACCGCGAACGCCTGTGCTCGGCCCTGCTCGGTCTCCAGCGTAGCGTAGACCTGATCCGCAGCGACCCCGTCCGCCATCAGCGCCCATTCCATGCTCACTCTCGGGTCGCGTCTCAGGCCGCGCTTGCCGGGAAACTTCTTCACGTCGAAGAAGTCGGCGAGTCCGGCCGGCGGGTCGCCGTCGAAACGGCTTGCGTCGTATCCCACGACGGTCGCCCACACCATCTGACCGACGCCGCACTCGGTGAGCGCACCGGGGATGAAGTCCTCCGACGCCGGCTCGCCCTTGACGCCCCCCATCAGGGTTCCATGGTCGATCTTCTCGAGCAGACCTTCGGTGCATCCCCGGATCAGATCGGAAAGCTCGAAGTCCACGACGTCCCAGACGACGTTCTCGGATTCGACCTGCTCACGTATCTCGTCGAGTCCGCCGTTGTAGGTCTCCATCGCCACCCATTCACGGCTCTGGCTCCGAAACGGCTTCACGTAGGCCAGCATCTGGCTCCTCGTGTAGCTGCCACCCCACGAGACGATCGTGAGCGCCTTCTGCGGCGACCCGAGCGCAGTTGTGGCGTACGCCTGCAACAGGGCAATCGCCAGACAGGCGGCTCCAAGGCGAATTGTTGTATGCATTGCCTTGCTCTCCCCTATTCGGTCCTCGTGGCTCGCGGTATCCCCGCCGCTACGCACGCAGCTCACCACTCAAGCTCGTCCCGTCCGGCGCCACCGACGCGTCCGGTGCGGCCACCGCGCTCGGATCCTCGTTCAACGACTTCACGATCCCGTACGTCATCAGCAGCATGATCACGCTCACCGGCAGCGCCGCCGCGATGGAGGCGGTCTGAAGCGCCTTCAGTCCGCCGGCCAGCAGCAAGGCGGCTGCCACGAAGCCCTCGCCCACTCCCCAGAAGATCCGGAATCGCTGCGGCGGATCGTCGTCGCCCATGCTGAGCATGGTGGTGATGACCAGCGTGCCGGAGTCGGACGAGGTGATGAACCACGTCGCGAGCAGGAAGGTCGCGAGCGCCGCCATCATCCAGTTCAACCAGTTCAGGTCGGTCATCCGCTCGATGGTGCCGTAGAGCGCGGCAGGCAGGTTCCAGTCGCGGATCAACTGAGCGATCCCCGCTGTGCCCACTCCGCCGTCGGCGGTCAGCTCGAGGTACATCGCGTTGCCGCCGAAGATGCACAGCCAGAAGAACGCGATGGTGGTGGGGACGAACATCACGCCCAGCATGAACTCGCGAATGGTCCGCCCACGGCTGATACGGGCGATGAACATGCCCACGAAGGGAGCCCACGAGATCCACCAACCCCAATAGAAGATCGTCCATCCCCCTTGCCAGGCGCCTTCGCCCTCGGTGTTGAACGTCTGGAAGCCCATCGGAATCACGTTCCAGAGATAGTCGCCGACCGTGGTGACGAAGAACCCCATCAGCCACTGGAACGGCCCACCGAACAGGAAGTACGCAAGCAGGACGACGCTCAGCCAGATGTTCCACTCCGAGATGATGCGGATGCCGTTGCCGACTCCGGAAACGGCGGAAAATGTCGCCATGATGGAGATGACCGCGATCAGGATGACCTGGGTGGTCGTGCCGGGATCGATTCCGAACAGGAAGTTGAGCCCGGTGGCCATCTGGCTGACCCCGAGCCCGAGCGACGTGGCGACACCGAACACCGTCCCGAACACCGCCAGCAGGTCGACTGCATGACCGATAGGCCCGTAGATCCTGTCACCGATGACCGGATACAGGGCCGAACGCAGCGTCAGGGGAAGCTTCTTGCGGAACGCGAAATACGCGAGGCAGAGGCCGATCATCACGTAGACCGCCCAGCCGTGGAATCCCCAGTGGAAGTAGGTCACGCGCATCGCGTAGGCCGCGCGCGCCTCGTTCATCTCCGTGACGAGGGCGCGGTCCGCGAACGGATTGTTCGGATAGCCCCAGGGCTCGGTGTTGTCGAAGTAGAACATCGGCTCGGCGATACCGAAGAAGAGCAGTCCGATGCCGACGCCGGCCGAGAACAGCATGGCGAACCAGGAGAAGTTGCTGAACTCCGGCCTGCTGTCGTCGTCGCCGAGCCTGATCGCGCCGTGGCGGCTGCACATCAGGTAGATGCAGACGAAGACCATGACGACGAGCGCGCTGACGTAGTACCAGTTCAGCGCCGATTCGATCCAGCCCCGAACCGCCGAATAGATGGAGTTGGCGAACTCGACGTTGAGCGCGGTAAAGACCACGAATGCGGCGACCATGCCCTTGGAGGCGAGTCCCATGCCGGGATGCAGCCCCCTCCAGATGCCGGTCGTCGCCACCAGTTCCCGTGAATTCTCTTGCATGGCCTTGGTCCCTTGTCCGTGTGTGCGCTTGACAGCGGCGGCGCGGGCTTTCGCGTCCACAATGCCGGTCAATCGCGTTCTCGCCGCCTGGCGATCGGCCGGAGTCAGCTCGGCAACGCGTCGGCGAACGAGGTCTCCGGGGCGTCAAGCCAAGTCCGGCACCACCCTTTAGCAGGGTACGTGATTCACTGCAATCCCTTTGGCTGCGGAATTTGCTCGATCAACGCCATCCGCTGTATCCATGTGTCACGATGATCCCGGCTCGACATCGATGAGCGAATACCCCTGATTCGCAGCATCGACAGACGTTGACGCCGCCGAGAGCGGACATGGCATCTGGAACTCGCTCACTCGGCGGTCGTTCGGACGTAGTGGGCAGCGATCACCTCCGCGACGCAGCAGGTCAGCCGTTTGCCGGTCGGGATGTGCAGAAACTCGTTCGGGCCGTGGGCGTTGGACTCGGGGCCGAGGACGCCGGTGACGAGGAACTGCGCCCGCGGGAACTTCTCGCCGAGCATCCCCATGAACGGGATCGAGCCGCCTTCGCCCATGTACACGGCATCCGGCCCGAAGTAGTTCGCGGACGCTCGGCGTACCGCGCGGTCCAGCCACGACGCGACCGGCGGCGCTTCCCATCCGGGTGCGGCGTGCTCGGGCGAGAATCGCACCCGCGCGCCGTGGGGCGGATCGGCTTCCAGCAGCTCGCGCAACGTGTCGGCCGCGGCTTTCGGGTCGCAGGTCGGGGGGAGGCGCAGCGAGAGCTTGGCAGTGGTGACCGGACGCGCCACGTTCCCCGCGTTGTCGAGATCGGGAAGCCCCTCGGCGCCGATAATCTCCAGCGCGGGCCGCCAGGTGCGGTTGAGCACGAGCTCGACCGAATCGGTGGTTGTCGGGCCGGCGCCGTCCACGAAGGGCAGTCTCGCGTAGAGCTGCTTCCCGAGGACGGAGGCGGCTTCCTCGGCCTGTGCCCGCCGCTCGGGCGGGATCTGCGCGTGCAGCGAGTCGACGACAATCCGGCCGTCGCGCTCGTCCTCGATACGCGACAGCAGCCGGCGCAGGATGCGGAACGTCGACGGCACCACCCCGCCCGCGTCGCCGGAATGAACCCCCTCGCGCAGCATCTCGACGCTGAGCGCGCCTCCCGCGAGCCCGCGGAGCGACGTGGTGCACCACAGCCGATCGTAGTCGCCGCAGCCGGAATCGAGGCATACCACCAGGCTCGGGGTGCCGATGCGATCGCGCAGCGCCTCGATGTAGTAGGGCAGGTCGTAGCTGCCGCTCTCCTCGCAGGACTCGATGATCACCACGCAGCGCGCGTGCGGGATCCCCTGCTCGTGCAGGGCGCCGAGCGCGGCGAGCGAGCCGTAGATCGCGTATCCGTCGTCGGCGCCTCCGCGCCCGTAGAGCCGATCGCCCTCGATCTTCGGCGTCCAGGGTCCGAGATCGTCGCGCCAGCCTGCCATCTCCGGCTGCTTGTCGAGGTGTCCATAGAGCACGAGGCAATCGTCGCCCTCGCCTGGTACGTCGATCAGGATGAGGGGAGTACGTCCCGGCAGCCGCACGACCTCGAGCGCCATCCCCTCGAGCGCGTGCGCTTCGCACCAGCGCACCATGTGCTCGACCGCGGCGTCCATGTAGCCGTGCTCGGCCCAGTCCGGGTCGAAGTGCGGTGACTTGTTGGGAATGCGGATGTACTCGACGAGTTCCGGCACGATGGAATCGTCCCAGAGCTCCTCGACATGACGGCGGATTCGATCGGTGTTCATGTATCCCCCCGAGGTGCTTCGAGGAATCCAGCCCTCGGCGCGGCGTCTCTCCCCGAGCCCCGGCGGCTCGATGCATCGGGCGTGGCGCAGCGCGATCCGGCGTGACGCGTCCCCCGACGCCGAGAGTGATCTCCGGTTGCGCCTCCGGCCGACCCGACCCGCCGACTCCGATCCCCGCTCCCGCTCACCTGTCGCGCCTGCCTTCGAGCCCCAGCAGGCGATCGAGGGACCAGGCGCCGGGGCCGCAGGCGACCAGCGCGAGCAGCACCACCGCCCACCACATCGCGGGATTCCACCAGTGGCTCCAGGTGGGGAACACCGCGAGCTGAATGAACAGCGTCATCCCGAGCAGTCCGAGCGCGGAGAGCCGGCTCAGCAGTCCGAGCACCAGCAACACCGGCAGCGCGATTTCCATGATCCCGGCCATCACCGCCAGCGCCTTGACCATGGAGACGATTGCCGACCCCTCGGTGTATTCGAGGGTGGTGGGGTCGCAGAGCTGCAGAGCTCCGGGCCGGGGCGGGTCGGGGCAGAAGAACTCGTAGAGGAACAGGTCGTACTTCGCGGTGTTGAATTGCAGAAAACCGTTCCACTTGGTCAGGCCGGATTCCCAGAACACCTTGGCGCCGGCCAGTCTGAGAGCCAGAAGGGCCAGCGGTTCCAGCCACCCGCCGACACGAACGACCAGAGCGTGGTATGCCGATGTCATGATTCCCATCCCCTCAAGACAGACTTCGGCGCCTCGACGCCGGAATGGGGCGATTCGACGAGTCGACGTGACCGCCGAACCACCCCGCGCCGCTGGCCTTCAGTGCTCGAAGGACAGCATGTGATGGTGCAACAGCGACGCGAACGCCGCCACCAGATCGAATTCCGCGTCGATTTCGAGCGCGGCAGCCGCCGCCTCTCCGCACGGCTTTCCCGCGGCGACGCCGGCGATGAAAGCGTGCTCGGGGAGCGTCAGGTCGCGGAACAGCATTTCTGTGCCGCTGCGCCAGATCAGCACTCGTTGCGGTTCAGGCCGGATCTCCACTCGCTGACCGAACACACCCTGGCGAATCCGGCTCCACACGTCGAGCACGCGGTAGTCCACCAACACCAGGCGCACCCGAGGCGAGAGCCGGCCGCGCAAATTCATGAATGTCTCGGCGTCGCCCGAAATGCCGCCGTGCGGAGCGACTTCGCGGGGACCGTCTTCGGAAAAGTGGACCTCGGTCCAAGCGCGGTCGAGCGCAGCGAACGACGCAAGATAGTCGAGGCCATGCATCTCGCGGGCCTCCCGGATGTAGTGCGCAAAGCCCTTTCCGTACTCCACGAGACTGGCCGTGCGGGGAGGGCGTGCCTCGACGTAGGGCCGGGCCAGCGCCGGGAAGCGTGTCTTGCCTGCGAGATGATCGACAGAAGGATAGTTTGCCCGCAACGCCTCGATGCAGGCTCGGAGAAATCCGTTGCGGTAGACGCGTAGCCGGGAGAGGTCGGCACCCTCCGCGCAGAAATCGGAAAGCGGCCCGACCGTGCCGGTGCGCAGGTAGCCGGAGAATGCGTTGGTGAACGCCTCAAGCAATGGCTCGCTCCGAACTCGTCCGATGCCGCGACAACGCCGCCGCGGCCAGCCGCCGCTCTTCCATCAGCGTCTCGAACGGAGGCAGCTTGCCGTCGCGTTCCAGCAGCACCGGCCGCGGGCCGAAGTGCGCGAGCGCGACGTCCAGGAGGTTCCACACCGCTTCGCTCACCGGGGCGGCGTGGGTATCGATCAGCAGCGATTCGCCGAGGTTCTCGTCGGCTTCGAACCCCGCGATGTGAATCTCCTCGATCCGATCGGCCGGAAGTGACCTGACGTACCACTCCGGGTCGAGGCCGCAGTTGCGCGCGCTCAGGTAGACATTGTTCACGTCGAGCAGAAGGCCGCACCCGGTTCGCAACGCGACTTCGTTCAGGAACGCCGGCTCGTCCATCTCGCTCACGAACGGCAGGTAGTTGGTCGGGTTCTCGATCAGTATGTGCCGTCCGATCGCCTCCTGGTACCGATCCACGCCCTCGACCAACTGCCGCAGAGCGTCGCCGGTCCGGGGCAGCGGCAGGAGATCGGCGAACCAGATGCCGTTCGCGCTGGACCAGACCGCATGCTCCGACACCAAAACGGGTTCGAATTCGTCGACCAGGCGCCTGACCGCCGACAGGTGCCGCGGATCGGGCGTGGCGGGACCACCGAGTGATCCGCCGACGCCGTGAAGACTCACCGGGAACACTTCTCGAATCTTCCGCAACTGCGCGAGGCGCGGTCCGCCCGCCACCATGTAGTTCTCGGTGTGGACTTCGAACCACAGGGTCGAATCCCGGGACGCCAGTGCGTGCTCCACGTGGGGTTGCTTGAGACCGACTCCGGCGCCGATTCGTCCGGAGTCGCCCGTCGTGATGGGCCCGCCGACAGCCGCTTGACGCCGCGGCCGGCGCCGGGCCCGCAAGCGACCGGCGGCGCTTGTCGGGTCCGGCACCAAGGACTCTGCGCTCAGGGATTGTTGCGATCGAGGGCGGTCAGCGACCCCGGGCCTTCGGGGGTGATGATGAACTCGCAGCTTCCCTTCGGAGACTGGGTCCACGCATTGCCCTGGAAGTCCACGGTGGAGGTTCCCTCGCAGCTTGTTCCCGCCCCGGCGGCGCAGTCGTTCTCGCCCGCCAGCGCGATGCCGTAGCACTTGTCCTTGCGCCCGCTGGGAGCTTCGCCCGACATCCACTGTTTGAATGCGGTCTTGACCGCCTCCGGTGCATTGTCCGCGATCGCAAGCTGCGCGTTGGGTTTTGCCGCCGCCTGGGCGCTCATCGCCGCGATTGCGGCGCCGGTCAGCAATGCCCTGGCGATTGTGGATTTCTTCGTCACTGTGCACTCCTCCTGTCGTTGGGTCGGAAAAAAGGGATGCTACCCGGTACTGAGACATCGAATGGCGGTGGTTGTTTCGCGCTCGTCCGAACGACCACCGCGTTCAAGCGGTGAGACGACAGTGGCCCAGCACGCGGTCTGCCCTGTTTCACGCGGGTTCATACCCCCTCCAGAACGCTGTCGGCGGCCCACTGCTTGAGGTAGGTGGCAGCGCGAAACGCCGCCGCATCTTCCCCGATGCGTTGACACAGGCCGGCGCAGATCGAGCCGAAATCCGCTCCCGCTTGGCACCGCCCGAGGGCCCACGCCTCGTCGGACTCGATGGACCGCCACCGGACGACGATTTCCTCGCGCCACAGCAACCAGTCCACCGCCCATTCCATGCGGGCGGGCGACGGTGGAGTGTCACCACCATCGATCGCCTTCCACAGACTCGGCACGTTCCATTCCAGTGCCAGTCGACGCACCGCGGGCTTGAGCCGCGGCCGGATACCGGCCCACCGGTCGGGGGGGATGGCGGCGATGTCCTCGACGCCGACCACCGGGCTGTCCGCGGCGTCGAGGAGTTCGCCCTTGGCCCACTCGAACCTTGCCATCTCGGCGAGCACCGAGTGATTCCGCCACGGCGCGGCGGCGCGGAGAAACTCGGGTAGATGACGGCCGAACCACCGAATCGACGGATGGTGCGAGGGGTGCGCCGCCACGTACGCGAGCCCCAGACCGCGAAACTCGTCGTCACCAACCAGCGTGTGCAATCCCGGATAGTCCTGGCCCAGCACTTCGAGGAATCTCAGCCGGATCGCGTCGGCGTAGACGTTCATGCGGCCGGTGGCGGACACCGCGCCAGTGTCGTCGACCGTCGTCGGCGGAGCGCTCGCGTCCCCCAGCACATAGGCCTGAAAGTCCCGCTGCAACTCACGAAGCGCGGTCATGCCTCGGAAACTCGTGACTTCGCAGGGCGACACGCCGAGGCGGCCAGCGACCTCGCCCGCGCGAGCTCTCCGAGCAACACGTCGAGGGGCGGAATGTCGTCGTCGCGCTCGATCATCGTGGACACCGGTCCGAGACGCGCGATCGCCTCTACGTACAGCTCCCAAACGGGGTCCGGCACCGGGTGATCGTGAGTGTCGATGATCAACGGACCGTTGTGGCTGTGGCCGGCGAGATGGATCTGCCACACCCGTTCGCGCGGCACGCCGTCGAGGTATGCGAGGGGATCGAATTCGTGGTTGTGAGCGCTTACGTACACGTTGTTGACATCGAGCAGAATCCGGCAATCGGAGCGTTGCGCGACCGCCGAGAGAAACTCCCACTCCGGAACGCGCGAATCCGTGTACGTCACGTAACTCGAAACGTTCTCGAGCAGAATCTGTCGGCCGAGATAGTCCTGCACCCGACACACCCGTTCCGCCACGTGCGCAATCGCTTCCTCGGTGTACGGCAGGGGCAGCAGGTCGTGCAGGTTGCGTCCGCCGACGCCGGTCCAGCACAGGTGGTCCGATACCCAGGCAGGCTCCACCCGGCCCGCAAGCCGTTTCAGGCCCGCGAGGTACTCCGGATCGAGAGGATCGGAGCTCCCGATGGAGAGCGAGACCCCGTGCATGACCATGGGGTAGTGCTCGCGAATACGATCGAGGTAGTGCAGCGGCTTCCCGCCGTCGACGAAGTAGTTCTCGCTGATGATCTCGAACCAGTCGACGGCCGGACGGCCTTCGAGCACTTCCAGGTAGTGCTCGGGCCGAAGCCCCAGTCCGAAGCCCAGAATCGGTCTTTGGTCAGAGCCGTCGATCTTCGCGTCCTCACTCGACCGGAGCGGGATGGTCATGTCTCGGATCCCGCCTGAAGACTCGAAGCAGTTCGGGTTCGGGATGCGCCGGTCCGGCCGCGTTGCAACTCGGAATCTCCAATGACGGCAGATGGAGGGTTGGCGAAGGACCCGCCATCCGAGAACGCACCTTCGGACGGCACACGATTCGGGTGTCGGCCGCGTGACGCAAGACCGCGTCCCGGCGCGGGCTCACGGAAATCCGCACGGGGCGGATCGGAGAAACACTTCCGATTCGCCCCGTGCGAAAAGGGCTGGAGACAGCCGACAGTCTAGCCTTCCTCGATTGTGCCGCCGGCTTCCTCGCACGCAGCCTTGGTAGCCATGACGAATCCCTGGCCCTTGCAGCCGTTCAGACCCTTGCATTCACTGCTGGCCGTCTTGCAGGCGCTCTGACCCTTGCAGGCGTTGCCACCCACACACTTCATTTCTGCGTCACCCGCGCTCGCCGAAATGGGCGCGAGGGCAAACATCGCCGCCGCGGCCGCGGCGAGCGTCAGGCTGGAGGTGGTCTTGACGTCCATGGAACTCTCCTTTGAATACGAGTTGAGACGAGCGTATCGGATCGCACTGGGGCCGCACCGCAGGGAGCGATGTGCCTGACTGTAATTGTAGGAGGTCAAGTATCACGCCGGTATCACGCCAGGTTCACGAGGTCAGCGCCGCGATTCCTGGCGATGCGCCCGATCGCGCCGTGTCGAGAAGTGTGCGAGGCGACGGATCCGCGCCATCGCCGCCCGCTGCCGGCATTCGACCGGCGCCTCGCTCGTCGGTGCGGAATCAGCGCATGGCAGCGAAACGTGACACCCCGGCTCGGAACGACTCGCGCGCAGGTGCATCGGTGGTCGAGCGACTCGCGAAGCCGGGGACACACGGCGGTAGGAGTCGACGTCCTGGTGCCGAGCCCGTGGGTCTGAGGCAGAATTCTCCATCGCTTCCCGCGAGGTCCGATACCGATGCCCGCCTTTCTGCCCCAGGAGCTGATCAAGGCGAAGCGCGACGGCCTGACACTGGCGGACGATGCGATTGCCGCATTCGTGGCCGGAATCAGCGAGGGCACGATCACCGAGGGACAGGTGGCGGCAATGGCCATGGCAATCTGCTTCAACGGCATGACGATGCAGGAAGGCATCGCGCTGACACGAGCGATGACCGCTTCGGGCCGCATCCTGGAGTGGCCGGACCTTGGCCGTCCGATCCTCGACAAGCACTCCACTGGTGGCGTCGGCGACAAGGTCAGCCTGGTGCTGGCGCCGATCATGGCCGCATGCGGCGCCGCGGTGCCGATGATCTCCGGACGCGGTCTCGGCCACACCGGCGGCACCCTCGACAAGCTCGACGCGATCCCCGGTTACGACACGACACCGGACATCGACACATTCCAGCGCATCGTCGCGGACACCGGCTGCGCAATCATCGGACCGACCGACGAACTTGCCCCCGCGGACCGGCGGCTGTATGCCGTGCGTGACGTCACCGCGACGATCGATTCCGTTCCACTGATCACCGCCTCGATCCTGTCGAAGAAGCTCGCCGCCGGGCTCGACGGACTCGTGATGGACGTCAAGACCGGCAACGGCGCCTTCATGGCCCACGCGGATGATGCCGGCGAGTTGGCGGACAGTATCGTACGCACCGCCGAGGGTGCCGGTCTTGCCGCCCACGCGGTGATCACCGACATGAACCAGGTGCTGGGCGACACTGTCGGAAACGCCCTCGAGGTAGGCGAAGCGGTGGAATTTCTGACCGGCATTCGACGCGAGCCGCGTCTCCGCGAGGTGGTCACGACTCTGTGCCGGGATCTCCTGGTCCTGGGTGACCTGGCGGAAAGCGTCACCGAGGCGCAGGTCCACATCGAGAGGACGCTGGACGACGGCGCCGCGGCGGAGTCCTTTCAACGCATGATCAGCGCCTCCGGCGGTCCATCCGATTTCGTCGAAAACCATGAACGCCATCTGCCGCGAGCCCCGGTGGTGATGGCGGCGGAGGTCGAGCACGAGGCATGGGTCGCCGCCGTGGAGACACGCGACGTCGGACTGGCCGCGCTGACGCTCGGTGGCGGGCGAACGAGAGCGGATCAGCCGATCGACCACAGTGTCGGATTCAGCGAAGTCGTTGGACCCGGCGATCGGGTCGGCACCGGGCGACCGCTCGCGGTGGTCCACGCGCGAACGGAAGGAGATGCGGCCGAGGCCGTGGCCGCATTGAGGTCGGCCTGTCGACTCGGCGGTACTCCCCCTGCGCCACCTGCGTCCCCGGTACTCGCCGGCGGATTCGAAAGCGCGGACTGAACGACCGGCGGCGGGTTCCTTCGATTGCACGGCCCGTACCGCCAACCCGGCGCAGGTCGTGACCCGCGACCGCGAGGTCACGAAGACGAGGCGCGAACGACAGTGGATGGGGCCGTGCCCCGCACGAATTCGGCCGTTCCGATGGTTCCGCCGGTGCCGGTGACCCGGGCCGTCAGCCGTCGCCCGGTGCGATCCCGCCCGCCATGTGCTCGCCGGAATCGACGACGAGAAGCTGACCGGTGACGGTTCGACCGGCGGCAAGAAACCAGAGCACCGTCTCCGCGACATCCTCCGCCGAGGGCATGCGCCCGAGCGGCAGAGTGGCCTCGAGCCCCGCCTTGAAGCGCTCGTAGGCTTCGTCCTGGAGCCCGGCCCGCGCCCATCGGGTGTCTGCGTAACCCGGGCACACCGCGTTCACCCGCACATGCGGGGCGAGGGTGTGCGCGAGGCGAGGGCGCGCGCGACGGCGGCGCCGATTCCGGTCGCGGAGCCGGTGACGATGGCGGCCTTCGTCGCTGGGACTTCGGGCCCGGTCGTCATTGCATGCTCGGAATTGCCGTCGGTGTCGAAATTCGGGTGTCGATCCGGCCACAGTGACCGACACGCCCCCTACCCGAGATTGCCGCTGACTTGCGCCGCCTCGGTTCCGGCGGATCGCGGTGGACCGCCGAGGGTGCCGCCGCCATCGACCACCAGCGTCTGACCGGTCACGTAGCGTGCCCATCCCGAAGCGAGATAGAGCACCGCGTGCCCGATGTCCCAGCCGGTGCCCTCGATGGCGAGAAGCGAGTACTTCCGGCGCTGCTCGCGGGCGTCGTGCGACATGCCGTCCGAATACACCATCGGCGTGTAGACCGGTCCCGGAGCGATGCAGTTGACACGAATCCCGTCGCGGGCGTGGTCGACCGCCATCGCACGCGTCAGGCCGACCACCGCAGCCTTGGAGGTCGAGTAGGCGGTCATGCCGCGCGGTCTCAGTGCGGCGATCGACGAGATGTTCACGATCGCACCGCCGTCGCCGCTCTCGATCATCGCCGGGATGGTGTGCTTCGCGGTGAGGAACATCGTCTCGACGTTGACCCGCATCACCCGCTCCCACCGGCTCTGCTGCTCCGCGACCACCGTATCGAGGCTCGCGATGCCGACGTTGTTGTCAAGGACGTCGACCCGCCCGAACCGGGCGAGCGCCGCCTCCACCATGGTCGCGCACTGGCTCTCGTCGGTCAGGTCCGCTTCGTGGGCAGCCGCATCGCCTCCCTCCGACGCGATCATCCGGACCGTGCCCTCGGCAAGGTCGAGCGACCGGTCCACCACCAGCACCCTGGCGCCCGCACGCGCCAGCAGGATGGCCGCCGCGCGACCGTTGCCGATACCGTCACCCGCGGCGCCACCACCGGCGACGATGGCGACCTTTCCCTCCAGCCCGAGATCCATGTGAAGACCGGCGTTCACCGTGAGCCCTCCCGATGTCCTGATCGCGCAGTTTAGCCGCCTTTGCCATCCGGCCGGACTCTTCGAGGCTCGGCGGACTCGTCAACTCGTTCCGCGCCTTCGCGCACGACTCGTCGGTTCCATGTGGAGCCTGAGCGGAAGCTCCCGGGGAAGGCGATGCATCCTCGGCTTCGGGACCCGTGCGTTCGTTGCACCTGTCCGTCCGGAAGAGCCGTGAGCCGCGATGGCCGACCAACGGCCCAGGGTGGTCGAATTCCTCGTCGTCACTGAATCGTCCGAAGCTGGCTGGAGGGGCGCTGCCTCGGCATCTGCGGAGTGCTATCGTCGCTCTCGCCCCGCGCTACCGAGGGGACGGCAACGGCATGAGGAGAAACCCGATGGTGGACGGCGAGGCGAAGACCGCGACCGGACGCGGGACCCGACACGAACCCAGGGCACACTTCGAGAAGCGGGCAACCGCGGCGATGGAGAAGCACCTGCCGAAATCCCGATGGTCGCTCCGCCAGAAGCTGGCGCTGACGGCCCGCATGCTGGCGGCGCAGGAGCACGCCACGGGGCTGGCGGGTCAGATTACGGCCCGGGGCGAAGCGCCGGGCACCATGTGGACGGCGCGTTTCGGGCTCGGATTCCAGGAAGTTCGCGCCTGCGACTTCCTGATGGTGGACGACGGTCTGAACGTCCTCCGAGGCGAAGGCATGCCCAATCCATCGAACCGCTTCCACCTCTGGATCTATCGCGCTCGGCCCGACGTTCACTGCGTCGTGCATACGCATCCACCCCATTGCTCGGCACTGTCGATGATCGGCGTGCCGTTGCGCGCGGCCCACATGGACACCGCAATCCTGCATGACGACTGCGCCTGGCTGGAGACGTGGCCGGGACCGCCCATCGGCGACGAGGAAGGCGAGCTGATCTCCGGGGCCCTGGGCGACAAGAACTCGATCCTCCTTGCCCACCACGGCCAGCTTGCGGCAGCGCCGACGGTGGAGGAGACGGCGGTTCGGGCGCTCACGATCGAGTACGCGGCCCGGTTGCAGCTTCTCGCCATGGCGGCCGGATCGGTCAGGGCGCTCCCGTCGGAGGCCGGACGCCAGGCCCACGACTACCGGCTCAAGCCGGCACTCCTCAACGCCACCTTCCACTACCACGCCCGGCTGGCGCTCGAAGACGCGCCCGAGTGCCTCGAAGAGAACGACTGAGAAGCTGGCCGTACGACGCCGCGCGAGGGCCGCCAGCCGCCGGGTGCGTGCGGGCCCAGTCCGGTCGGGACCCGAGGGCTGGAAGTCTCCGTCCGTGGCTCGAATTGTCGCCGACCCGAACAACGGCCACCGGGTGCGAAAATCGCCCGCCGACGGATTGCGCCTCGCGACCCGGCTCGGCCCGATCGGTGTTCGCCGGCAACCGGGCCTCGATGCCGTCCCGGGGCTTACCCGGGGGCTGGATCGGCGGTGAGGTCCGCCCTCGGCGCAAACGTCGGCGCCGCCACCCCGTCGATCTCGACGTTGACGCAGGCCGGACGACCGCTGGCAAGCGCGCGGCCCAGAGCCGCATCGAGTCCCGCCGCCTCCGTGACGTGCTCGCCGTGGCACCCGAACCCGGCCGCGGCCCGGTCGTATCGAGCACTCGGTGCGAGATCGCAGCCGATCAGGCGGTCGGGACCATAATCCCGGAGCTGGATCTGATGCTCGGCGTTCCAGCGGAAATCGTTGCCGATCACGTTGACGAACGCCGCCCCTTCGCGGACCGCGGTATCGAGCTCGGTGAAATGAAACCCGGCCGACCCGTCTCCCATCATCGCGATAACGGTGGCTTCCGGTCGGGCGAGCTTCGCGGCGAGGGCATGGCACAACCCTCCGCCAATGGCGCCCGACAGGCCATTGATGATCCGGGTCGGAGCGGTGCACACCGCTTGCGACCATTGCCCGAACTCCCCGCCGTCGCAGACGAGAACGGGCTCGGCGGCGGAGTCCAGAACCCGCTGCACCGCCTCGCAGACGGCTCTGGGATGAAAACGAACGTCCGACTCCGGATGGACGGTGCGGTGCGCGATAGCGCCGGCCACTTCGTCACACCACGTGTGGTCCGCCACCGCCGGTGCCGCGGCGACGATCGCATCGATCGCGAGGTCCGGGTCCGCGCAGGCGGACACTGCGACCCGCTCACCCGCGATTCGGCAAGCCCGTTCGATCACGTCGTGGTCAGGATCGACCACCACAAGCTCGGCCTCCGCATCCACGGCCGGCGGACGTGCGAACCCCACCGAAAAGTCACCTGGCTTGCCAAGCAAGACCACCAGGTCCGACGCCGCCAGCACCTCGGAGAATGCACCGAGCGCCGGGTCCCGCAATCCGCGCGGACTCTCCATCGAGATCACCGGGACTCGGAGCACCACTTGCAGCGCCGCGATCCGGGCGGGTTCACGGGTTCGATTCACGCACGGTCCGGTGAGAACGAGGGGTCGCTTCGCACGGCCAATCCGTTCGGCGATCTCCTGGGCGCACGGCCCCGAAAGCGGATGCGGGCGGCGTTCCAGTTCCGCCGGCACTGCCCGGGATGCAGCGTCGGCCGTGGCATTGAGCAGGTCGAACGGCAGGGCCACGTGAACCGGTCCGGGTCGTCCCGAACGCGCGCAGGCAATGGCCGCCGCGGTTTCGTGTCCCAACCGCTCGACCCGGCCGGGGCGCCGCGCCGTCTTGACGATGGGGCGCGTGATTTCGACTTGCGGCAACTCCTGGAATGCGCCGTCTCCGTCGGCCGCAACCGGCGAGTCCCCGCTCAGCAGCAGGACCGGGCTCTCGGAGTGGCGCGCGGAGAAGAGCGCGGACAGCGCATTGCCGAATCCCGGCCCGGCCGTGACCAGAGCGACCCCGAGCTCCCCGGTGATCTGCGCCCAGGCGTCGGCCATGTGCACCGCTGCGCTTTCATGGCGGACGTGCACGATGGAGATGTCGGCATCGATGCAGGCATCGTAGACCGGCATGATCTGATTCCCGGACAGGCTGAAGACACGCCGTACGCCGGCTTGCACCAGAGTGTCGACAACCAGCCTGGCTCCGTTCATGGCTCGGCGGAATCCTCGTTCGACGGGTGCAGCGAAGTGAGAGGCGGGGGCCGTCCATGGTCGAGTCGAACTCGAGTCTTTCGAGTGCGCTGCATGATTCTTGCGGTCACCGAAGCGACTGAAGCACCTCGCCGAGCACCTCCAGACTCTCGCTCGTGTTCGGATGCGGCCATACCGTGATGTGCGCCACGCCGAGCGCTTCGAACTCGCGAAGCTGATCGGCGATCTGCGTCGGCGGTCCGGACAACGGCTTGATGTCCTCCGACACTGGAACTCCTCCGGGCGGACACACACGCACGGTGACGTTCAGCTCGAGCGTCGCGGGGTCCCTCCCGTGCTTCTCGCATCCTGCGAGCATCGTGTCGCGAATGTCGACGTACGCGCGGGCGTGACTGTCGCCCGACGCGAGCCAGCAGTTCCACTGGTCCGCGTGCTGCGCGACCAGACGCCTCATCCGAGGACCTCGTCCCAGCACGCCGATCATGACCGGCGGCCCCTCCGGCCGTGGCCCCTTGGGAATGTTCTCGGCTTCCCGCGTGGAGTAGAACTCGCCTTCGAATGTGACCTTCTCCCCGCGCAGCAGCGGGCGGATGATCCGCAGCGCTTCCTCGAAGCGGCTGACGCGCCGGTCCCACGGATAGCCGAACGCCACGTGCTCGGACTCGAAGTCTCCTGCACCGAGCCCCAGGATGAGGCGCCCTTCGCTCAGCTCGTCGATGGTGTCGGCCATCCGCGCAAGCAACGCCGGATTGCGGTATCCCGTGTTCACCACCAGCGTCCCGATCTCGACGCGGTGCGTCTCCCGGGCCAGTGCGCCGGCGGTCACCATGCACTCCCACGCTCCGTAGGTGAGGCCGACGAGCTCCGGCGGCGCGCTTGCCCCCAACGCTTCCAGCTCCCCCGCGGCCGAATAGCAGAAGTGGTCGACCAGCCACACCGAGTCGAACCCGACCTCCTCGGCTCGGCGGGCAAGCCTCATGACGTCCGCTCCGGTCGCGGTGCGACCACCCATCGCCTCGGTTTCGTGCGGCAGACAGAATCCGATCTTCATCTGGTCGATCTCCTGCGAGGGTTGCGGACTGCCCGGGAGAGCAACGGGCCGGGACGACCGGCGAAATCGGCGCGAATCGCGCTCGGCACGGCACGCGTTCCGCTCAGCAAACGCCGCGATCCATCAGCAACCGCGCGTTCACCTGCTTCGCGATGGACGCGAACATGACGTGGCGCTCCTCTCGTGGGTCGACCCCGACCACTTCGTCGCACATCGCCTCGAATGGCGTGCGTGCCTCATTCGAACCGACGACGGCGATTCCCAGCAGATACTTGCCGCGCGCTCGGGCATAGCCGCACTCGAACCCGGTCCACGCTTCATGGTCGATGCCGTCGAGCACCACCACCACCGCATCCGCGTCGTCCACCACCTTCTCGTACGCCGCCTGAAGCTCGCGCGGGGTCAGCGCGGAAGGATCGATTTCGAGATCCTCCTGGGGGATGAGCATCTCGACATACGGATTGTCGTCGGTGACGGCCTGACGCAGATCGTGGTTCCACCAGCGTACGGCGGGGGAAAGGCCGTAGGAGGCAAGGTAGACCTTCACGGAGTGCTGGATGCCACGTACCGAGACCGCCGTCTCCACCTCCGGTTCCGGGCTGGTCTCTCTCTGCGCGGCGATATGGAGCGCTTCGTGGAGACTGAACCTTTCGTTGATCAGCGCCTCGCCGATGATCACGCCGTGGATGTTCGGCAGGTATCGAAGCCGGGCCATGTCGTCGAGACTGTGAACCGTACCGCTGGAATACACTGGAATGACGACGTCCTGATTCATCTCCATCGTCAGCGCCAGGGACGTCGAGGCGTCGCCCTCGAACCGGTTGATGTCGAAGTGGATGATGCCCGCGACCCCCGCCATCTGAAGGTCGTACACGATGTCCTGCGGCCGGAACGCGGTCTGCGTCGTCCAGCCGTCGATCATCACGTAGCCGTCCTTGGTGGCGATGTTGGCGAGAATCGCTCCCGGAAACCGGGCGCATGCTTCGGCCAGCAACTGCTGATCGGTGATGGCGAGGGTTCCGAGAACCACGTGGGCCGCACCCGCCTCGAACCACGACTCGATATGGTTCAGCGTGCGCATTCCACCCGCGACCTGCACCGGGATGGACGTGGAGGCGACGAGCTCACCGATGAGACCTTCATTTGTGACGTCCTTGCCGAGCGCGGCGTCCACGTCGAGGAGATGCAGACGTTCCGCGCCCTGAGCCTCGAACTTCCGGACGGCGTCCCGGGGCGTCAGCGGATGGACGATGTTCGCGGCCTCGGGAGAGGCCCGCGTCACCACCTTGCCTTCCGATATCTGAATTTCGGGGAAGACCAGCATCGCACGAACTCCCGCCGCTACTCGCCGTACATGTAGCCCGGCAGCCACAGCACGATCTGGGGGAACAACATGATAAGGGCAAGGCCGGTCAACTGGATGAGCATGAACTGCATCATGCCGATGTAGATGTCCTTCAGGTCCCACTCCGGCACCACGCCCTTGAGGAAGTACGCCGACAGCGCGACGGGTGGCGAGAGCCAGGCGGTCTGGAGGTTCACCGCCACCAGGATGCCGAACCAGGTCAGGTTGATCTCCATCTTGTCCAGGAGCGGGATCAGGATGGGGACGATGATCAGGACGATGGGGACCCACTCGAGCGGCCATCCCAGGATGAAGATCAGCACCATGACGACGATGAGGACCTCGATCTGGGACAGATCGAACGCCAGCAGGGCGTTGGTCAGCATCGTGGGTGTGCCCAGCCTCGAGAACACCGCGCCGAAGAAGTTGGACGCCGCCACCAGGAACAGGATCAGCACCGAGATTTCCAGGGTCTTGACCAGGGCCTCCTGGAACTTCGACGGGGTCATCTTTCGGTAGCCGAGCGTCATCAGCAGCGCGCCGAACGCGCCGCAGGCCGCGCCCTCGGTCGGGGTCGCCCAACCGAGCAGAATCGAGCCGAGCGCGAACGCGACGAGCAGGGCCGGGGGCACCAGGCCCAGGTAGAACTCGGTCCACACCTCGCTCACGTAGAAGCCGAGCGGCCGATTGGCCAGGAGCCAGGCGTGCGCGCGCATCAGGGCGAAGAAGATGGCCGCGTACACCCCGAAATAGATCGCGAGCGCGAGCACTCGGTGAAGCAGCCCCTGCCCGAGCAGCGCCGCCGCGACGACCTGGTGGACGACGAACGTGGCGCCGACGAAGAGCACCACCGGCACCACGATGGCGGCGACGAACTCCAGCCACATGCTGCCGGAGGTCTCCGGGCGTTCGTGCTCCGGCAGCGGCGGACCCAGCGCAGGGTTCAGCCCGCAACGAATCAGGGCGTAGGCGGTATACAGGCAGGCGAGCAGGATTCCGGGGACGATGGCGGCGGCGAAGAGATCCGTGACCGGCACTTCCAGCACCGGCCCCATGACCACCAGCATGATCGACGGCGGGATCAGGATCCCGAGCGTGCCGCCGGCGGTGATGGTGCCGGCCGCGAGCCTCACGTCGTAGTTGGACCGGTTCATGGTCTTCGCGGCCATGATGCCGAGGATGGTCACCGACGCCCCGACGATGCCGGTGGCGGCCGCGAAGATGGTGGAGACGAAGAGCACCGCGATGTAGAGCGCGCCGCGGGTGCGCGAGAGCATGAGCTGGACGGCGCGGAACAACCGCTCCATCAGCCCCGCCTGCTCCATCAGGATGCCCATGAAGATGAACAGCGGGACCGCCGCGAGCGTCTGCTCCAGCATGACGTTGTTGAACTGCAGCGTCATGAGGTAGACGACCAGCTTGGGACCGAACCCCCAGGCCCCGAACACGAGCCCCAGGAAGATGAGGGTGAAGGAGATCGGGAACCCGACGAAGATCGCGAGCAGCATCACCGCGATCATGATGAAGCCGATGGCTTCGGAGCTCATGTCACGGCCACCGGTTCTTCTGCATCGCGTAGACGCACTTCAGGAGCTCCGAGATCCCCTGGATGATCAGCAGCGCGGCGCCGAGGGGCATGGCGGTGCGCACCGGCGCGACCGGCGCCATGAACGCGGTGTCCATGACGAGTTCCCAACGCACCCATGCCTTCTCGGCGTAGCCGAAGGAGACGAAGAGGAAGAAGACCATCGCGGGAAAGAACAGGGTCAGGTAGAGGACCGCATCGATCAGCGCCTGGCGGCGCGGAGCCCAGTTCCGGTAGATGAAGTCCGCGCGGATGTGAACGCCCCGCATCAGGGCGTAGCCGGCACCGACCATGAACAGCGCGCCGCTCAGCATCCGGCTCGTGTCGTAGGCCCACATGGTGGGTGCGATGAAGAGCTTGCGGGCCACCACCTCCCACACCATGGCCAGCATGAGCGGGACCAGCAGCCAGCAGAAGATGCGCCCGCACCACAGGCTGAAGGTGTCGATCCGGGTGATGGCCGAGCGCATCCAGCTCGCCATGTCGGGCGGCAGATCGCCCGGCTCGCCACCTCGCCGTTCGGCAATCAGCTCGTCGGTGATGTCCAGATCTTCGGGTGCGTCGGACATCGCTTCACTCGTCCTCGTTCAATCACCGAAGCATTCCGCCATCGCTTCGCTGAAAGCGAATTCGGCCGGCCGTCGCCACGTGGCGGAATCGCTGCTCCGCCACGTGGGGTCCTACACTACACTGCTACGGCAGATTCCGCCTTACTGCAGCGACTTGGCGAACGCTTGGCCGAGGTTGGCGTTCGAGGTCTGCGCGCCGGCCCAGAACGGCACCGCGATCTCCGCAAATGCCCGCTGCGACTCCCACACCTCCTTGAAGAACGCGTTCTCCTCGGCGTTCTTCGCCAGCGACGCCTTGGCGGCGTTCATGTACTCGCTGAAGTAGTCGGTCGGGGTGTCGTGGAGCTGCACACCGTGGTTCTCGGTCAGGTCCTTGAGCGCCTTGCCGTTCTCGTAGATGCGGTAGGCCAGAGCCTTGGTGAGCGACGCGTTCGCCGCCACCTCGATGGCCTTCTTCTGGTGGTCGGTGAGGGACTCGTAGACGTCGCCGTTGATGTAGATGTCGGCGTTGACCACGACCTGGTGCAGGCCCTGCAGGTAGTAGTGCTTCAGCACCTTCTGGAATCCGAACACGCTGTCGGGCTTCGGGCAGCACCACTCGGCCGCGTCGATGGTGCCCTTCTCGAGCGCCGGCAGGATGTCGCCGCCGCCCATGGCCACCGCGGCCACGCCGATGTCGTTGTAGGTCTGGCCGGGGATTCCAGGCGGGGTGCGGAAGCGGTACTTGCGGAAGTCGTCCATGGAGTTGATCGGCTCCTTGAACCAGCCGAGCGCCTCCGGACCGACGGGCTGCAGCATGAAGCCCTTGACGTTGACGCCCATCTCCTTCCAGAGCTGGTCGTAGAGTTCCTTGCCGCCGCCGTAGAGGAACCACGACATGAAGGCGATGTTGTCGATGCCGACGCCGGCACCCGCCACGGGCGACCCGAACAGCATGGCCGCCGGGTGCTTGCCCGACCAGTAGTGGGTCCAGGCGAATCCGCCCTCGACGAGCCCGGCGTCGACCGCGTCCAGAGTCTCCTTGACGCCGACCACGGCGCCGGCCGGCAGGACTTCGATGACGACCTCGCCGTTGGTGAGATCGTTCACATCCTTGGCGAACTCGTTGAGCATGTGAACTTCGTCGGCCTTGGACGGAATCACCGACTGGACGCGGATTTTCACTTCGGCGAGGACCGCTGACGAGGCAATCATTGCCGCGGCCGCAAGGCCCGCAAGCCCTGCCGACCACCAGGTTGGTTTGTGCATTGGTACGGTTCTCCTGTGAATGGAACACATTCAGGGAGGGTCTGACGAATTCGGACCGGTTGAGGATCTCCCTGGGATCGGAAACGATGCGTGAAGGCACCGGACTCCGGAAGGGTCTGTATGTGCCTCCCGAAAGGCCGCGAATTCACAGCGTTTCCACTGCGTGCGACTTCTCCGCAACCTCGGCGCGTTGTACTACTCGTCTTGACTGCCGTCAATTGCGGGGACGTGCTCGTACGTACGGCCCGAGCTGCAGGAGGTGTGCCTGGATGTCGTCTGTTGGCGCATCCACTGTTGGCGCGCCCTCTTGACACAAGGTAACTGGTCCCGAAGACTGGTCATATGGAAACCATCAACGCGTCCGACTTCAAGGCCCGCTGTCTGGCGATCCTGGATCGAGTGTCGGCGACCGGTGAGCGAGTGGTCATTCTCAAGCGTGGCCGACCCGTGGCCGAGCTCTGGCCTGCCAGCCGAGCTCGGGCCGAGTATCCACAATTGGAGCTGCGGGGCACGGTGACCGTCATCGGCGATATCGTCGAGCCCGCGGTTCCCGAGGAGCACTGGGAAAGTCTCGGTCGGTGAAGGCGCTGCTCGACACGCATGTGCTGATCTGGTGGCTGAACGATCGCAAGCGGCTATCGCCAGCGCAGCAGGAGGTCGTGGGCACCGCCGGTCCCGAGACGCCGCTTCTGGTAAGCGACATTTCGCTCTGGGAAGTGGCCACACTGCATGGCCTGGGTCGAATTCGGCTCTCGGTTCCGTTGCGGGAGTGGCTCGACAAGGCGGCGGCACCTCCGTTGGTGCGGCGACAGGGGATTTCTCCCGCCATCGCCGCGGAGGTGGCGGCGCTGCCCGACTCGTTTCACCGTGATCCGGCCGATCGCATTCTCGTCGCCACCGCCCGGGTGCTTGGTGCGACGCTGCTCACACAGGACCGGAGGATTGTGGACGCGGCGCTGGCGGACACGTTGCGCTGATCGGCGCGGCCTCCCGCGCCGGATTTCGAGAACGACCACATGAAAATCGGCTTCATCGGACTCGGCAACGTCGGCGGCAAGCTCGCCGGCTCGCTGCTGCGCAACGGGCTCGACCTGACGGTGCGCGACCTCTCTCGCGACGCCGCGCAGCCGTGTCTCGAGGCGGGCGCCCATTGGGGCGAGAGCCCCGCGCGGATGATGGCGACTGCCGATGCGGTCATCACCTGCCTGCCCACGCCCGCCGCGTCGGCGGAGGTGCTCGAAGCCGACGACGGACTCCTCTCGACGATGGCTCCGGGAAAGATCTGGATGGAGATGTCGACCACCGACGAGGCCGAGGTTCGCCGGCTGGGGGCCAAGGTGGTCGCGCTCGGTGGCGAGCCGGTCGATTGCCCGGTTTCCGGCGGTTGCCATCGTGCGGGGACCGGCAACATCTCCATCTTCGCGGGCTGCGAACGCTCGACGTTCGAGCGCATCCTGCCGCTGCTGACGACCATGGGTCGCCGCATCCTGCACACCGGACCGCTCGGATCGGCCTCGATCCTCAAGGTGATCACCAACTACCTCGCCACCGCCAACCTGGTGTCGTGCTGCGAGGCGATGGTCACCGCCAGGGCGGCGGGACTGGATCTCAACACCACCTGGGAGGCGATGCGAATCTCCTCCGGCAACTCGTTCGTGCACGAGACCGAGAGCCAGGTGATCCTCAACGGCTCACGCGACATCTCGTTCACGATGGACCTCGTGCGCAAGGACATCGGGCTCTTCCAGGCGATTGCCGACCGGTGCGGCGTCCCGGTCGAGCTCAACCCGGTCATGGTCGAGATCTTCAGGGACGGCGAGGCGCGCTACGGCGCGCGCGAATGGTCCCCCAACATCATTCGCCGCCTCGAGGACGCCACCGGCCTGTCGATACTCGCTTCGGGCTTCCCGGCGGAGATGGTCGACGACGAGCCGGAGGAGCCGGGCTACGAAGTGATTCCGAAGGGGCGGGACTGAACCGGGAGGATTCTTGTCGGTTCAGAGTCGGCAGTCGATCACAACCCTCATGTTTCCGCGCGATGCTTGTGCGCGGCTTCGACCGCCTCGTCGACGACGGCGCGAACCGCGTTTTCGGGCCGGCCGGCAAACGCGCCCGAAATTTCTCCGCGCAGGCGTTCGAACTCCTCGTCCGAGATGTCGGAGCGGAGCCACCGCCGTGACGGCCGGTCGTCCGGCAGCTCGTCTTCTTGAAGCTCGTATTGCTCCATCCCGCTCACGTCACCGCCCGCCGTTCCCGGTACCTGGGCCGGTCCCACAGCCGCCCGTTCACGATTTCCTCGAGGGTCTCCGCCGCCCGGACCAGGTCCCCGGCATCGAGATAGAGCGGCGTGATTCCGAACCGCATCACGTCGGGCGCGCGGAAATCGCCGATGACGCCCCGGTCGATGAGAGCCTGCATGGCCGGATACGCGTGCTCGAAGCGGAAGGACACCTGCGAGCCGCGGTTCTCGGCCGAACGCGGGCTGACGAGTTCCAGAGCCGGGCAGCGCTTCTCCACCTCGGCGATGAACAGCTCGGCGAGCTCGATCGAGCGAACGCGCACGTCGCTGATCGACACTTCGTCCCAGACGTCGAGCGCGGCCTCCAGCGCCGCGAACGCGATAATCGGCGGCGTCCCCACCCGCATCCGTTCGATGCCGGGACCGGAACGGTAGTCCAGGTCGAACGCGAACGGCGCCTCGTGCCCGAGCCAGCCGGAAAGCGCCGGGCGGACGTGGCCGATGTGCTCGGGCGCGACGTAGATGAAGGCCGGCGCTCCGGGGCCGGCGTTGAGAAACTTGTAGGTGCAGCCGACCGCGAAGTCGGCCCCTGCACCGGAGAGGTCGATCGGCAGCGCGCCGGCCGAATGCGCCAGATCCCAGACCGTCAGCGCACCCGCCGCGTGGGCGGCCTCGGTCAGAGGCGCCATGTCGTGCTTTCTGCCGGTGCGGTAATCGACCTCGGTCAGCATCAGGACCGCGACGTGCTCGTCCAGTGCGCTCGCGACCTCTTCCGGGGCCACGAGCCGAAGCTCGTGGCCCCGGAAGAGCGATCGGAGCAGCCCGTCGACCATGTAGAGATCCGATGGGAAGTTGCCATGGTCGGAGAGGATGACACGCCGCTCGGGCCGCATCTCCAGGGCCGCGGCCACCGCCTGGTAGACCTTGATCGACAACGTGTCGCCCATCACCACGGTGCCGGCTGGCGCGCCGATCAGCCGGCCGATGCGGTCGCCGAGACGGGCCGGCGCGTCCATCCAGCCCGCATCGTTCCAGCCGCGGATCAGCATCTCGCCCCACTCGTCGGAGAGAAGACGCAACGTGCGCTCGCGCGCCGCCAGAGGGAGCGGGCCGAGAGAGCTGCCGTCGAGGTAGATCATCCCCTCGGGCAGATGGAACAGGGATCGGGTTCTGGTGAAATCCATCAGAAGAATCCACTGGGGGGTGCGGCCGCGGGGTCGCGGCCTGGGTCTCACGTGTGCGTCATGAACTCCACTCGATGGTCGATTCGGCAGCGATGCGCCGGGTCGCGGCATACGCAGTGTCGCACCGTTCGGACCAGTGCTTCAGGGCCTGGCTTGCCTCGTCCGAGAGTTGCCCGGTGGTTTCTGCGCGAATCTCCCCCGTGATTTGCCGAGCGATCGAAGCCACTTCTTCCAGAATCCCTGCGATGCGGGTCGCCTCGCGATGCTGTCCGAGTCCCTTGAGTCTGCCCGTGCCGCACAGCCCACCCTCGAGCACCATGGCGCAGGTTTCCATGGCCTGGAACACTCGCCGATGCGATCGCGACAACGTCTCGCTGTCTCCCGTGTAAGGTGCAGCGTGTGCGCCATGGGTACCCCCGTTCATGGAGAGAATCTGTGCCGACATCTCCTTGAGCATCCGCTGCGTCGACACGTCAGGCTCTCGTCGCGCAAGCCGCGAGACGATTTCCGCGTTTCTCCTCACGTCATGCCCCTGTCCGGGCTGGGCTCCGACAAGCCCGAGCATCGCGCGGCTCAAGTGTTCGGCGGCAGCGGCACTCGCTCGTGTCGTTTCGACCCGTCGCAGATCCTTGACGGCCCCGGCGGCACGAGCGACACGAATCGCCGAGAGCAACGTTGTCTGAATTTCACCGAGCGCAACGGTGAACGACTGGATGATATCGCCGCGTTTCATGGGCTTGACCTCGATTCCCTCCAGCAACGCAGGCATTCCCGCAAGGACATGTCCATGGTGTACGACATCGGCCCATACCGTGCCTTCATGGGTTTCTTCTCGTAGCGCCCTCATCGTGCGCCAGATGATGTCGATCCGCTCCTCTCCCCCGGTATCGATCGCCATGATGCCTTCGAGATCGTCAGGTTCACGCTCGCCAACCACGCAGATGTCCCAGTCGCTGGTCCGTGTGGCGGTGCCGCGGGCACGCGAACCGAACAGAACGACGGCCTCGATGCCTTCGTGCTCGATCGCCCGTTCGGCAACATCCGCCAGAAGGCGTTCCGTGGTCGAGACACGCATTGTCCGATTTCCTCCTGCGGATCTTCAGCGTGGCAGGATCCCTCCGCGAAAGTGTACGCACAGTTCCACTTTCTTTCATTGATTGGCTGATTTACGCTCGAATACACAGATCCACACCGATATCCGACACCTGTCGGCCCGGTCGTCGTCGGTGGAAAGTCCGGAGCAGTCTCTCCCTCACCGCTTCACCCTCCATCGTGCGTCGTGGTCGTGAACGTACCCGGCAGGGACACCTCCAGCAGTTCCAGGTCCGGCGTGCGCCGCTCGTAGGCGGTTCTCATCCCGGGCGGCACCACGAACGCATCGCCAGCGCGCAGGTCCCGGGACTCGTGGCCCGCGGTGCTGAGCCGCATGCCTCCTTCCAGCACGAACGTGAAGAGGATGTCCGCGTCGTGGCTCGTGACGACGGCGGCGGTTCCGTTTCCGTTCCCGGCCTTGGCCCCGTCCACGGCCCGGGCCACCACGACGTTCGCGACGCCGCCGGTGGCATCGTCGATCCCGGTGCGGCACATCTCGAAGCCCGGCAGCCGCCATCCCGTCCAGGACGCATCGCGACGCCGGTGCCGGCAGAAGCGCTGGCCGCTGAATTCCCGCTGCGGATCGAGGGTGCCGGTGGGCAGGGCGAGATCGTGATCGATGGTGGTCAGGTGCTCGGCGGGAACGCCCAGCTCGATCACCTCGCCGTTGTCCGACGATTCCAGCACCCGGTGCCGGATCCGCGGCGGCTGGATGACGCAGTCGCCCGCCTCCAGGCGGAACGGGGGTCCCTGATCCTCGTAGACCAGATCGAACCATCCGCGGTAGCAGTAGATGAGCTGAAAGGTGATGGCGTGGAAGTGCACCATGTCGGGCACCGGCCCCCCTTGCGGGATACGGATGTGCGAGGCGATGACCGCCCCGCCGAGCCGTCCCGGAATCAGGTCCCGGTACTGCATGCCGGCACGGCCCACGAGCCACGATTCACCTTCCGCCATCCGCTGCACGACCAGCGCGTGGCGGGTCGGCGGCCGCGCGAACTCCGGCTCCCATCCCCGAATCTCGATTCGGGTACCGTTGGGAGCCTCGATCTCGGCCTTGCCGGCCGCAAACGCCTCCGGGTGATCGCAGAGCAGGCGCAGCGTTCCGGGTGGATCGCTTGACGCGCGGTCCAGCCGGATGCGCAGCCCGTGGCCGGTCATCACCGCCACCGCCGGATCGTCGGCCGGAAAGATCGATTCCAGACGGAACCCAAGCGTGTCGCCGTAGAACGACAGGTCCGCGTGAAGATCGCGGCTGGGCAGACGAACCTCCGCCTGCGTGGCGCCGCCACAGGAGCTGTCTGCCGCGTTGCGTTCGTCCATCCCGCTCACCCTTTCCTCTTCCTCCCGAGAACACCCCTCGTGCAGCAACTGTGGCGTTCCCCCGGTGGCCGTTGCGCTGAGTTCATTCTACTCAGCCTCCGGCTGTGGAGGGGCCCTGGAACCCCGGGAATCCCGAGCGACGGACGATGGAGCCGATCCGATGCCCGGGGCACACGGACCGCGCTCTCTCCTGTGGGCTGGCGGTTGGCGGGACGAATGGAATGCAACGGCGCAGCGGCCTCTTCCATCCCGGCCATCGGGCTTGTATTTCTCCATACACGGCGATTCTGGTGACCGGAACCGGAGCCCGGCGAGGGGTTCCCGGAAGCGCGGGCGTCACGCCCGCAACGGGCCGCAGGCCCCGAGTTTCCATGTGCGCGAATGGCGGTCCTGGTTGTCTGCCGCAGGCAGATGGACGCCCGCGCTCCCGGGAAATCGCGCCCGACCGACGTTCGTGCGTCGCCTTTCCGGGGCAAAGCCTCGCTAGAATCGGACGCATGGAAACGATGGCGCAACCATCGGTCTCGCCGCCTCCGCCCATTCTCGCCGTCGAGGCGCTCACCCGCCGCTTCGGCGGCCTGACCGCGGTGAACCGCTGCTCGTTCCACGTGGACGCCGAGCGCATCACCGGAATCATCGGGCCGAACGGGGCGGGCAAGAGCACCATCTTCAACATGGTTGCCGGCGCGCTGCCGCCCACCGGCGGAAGGATCCTCTTCGACGGCCGGGACATCACCGGCCTTCCCGCCCACGCCCTGTTCAGGCGCGGGATCGTCCGCACCTTCCAGATTCCGCACGAGTTCCGGCGCCTCACGGTGCTGGAGAACCTGATGGCGGTGCCGGCCGATCAGCCGGGCGAGCGCCTGTGGCCGGTGTGGCTGGCGCCGCGGGCGGTCGAGCGACGCGAGCGAGAGGTGCGCGAGCGCGCGGAGGAGACCCTGGACTTCCTCACGCTGTGGGAGCTGCGCGACGAGCTCGCCATGAACCTGTCGGGCGGCCAGAAGAAGCTGCTCGAGCTCGGCCGGGCAATGATGGCGGAGCCTCGCCTGGTGCTGCTCGACGAGCCCGGGGCGGGAGTCAACCCGACCCTGCTGGTGAAGCTCGGGGAGATGATCCGGCAGCTCCGGAGCGAGCGCGGATACACGATCGTCATCATCGAGCACGACATGGACTTCATCGCGTCGCTCTGCGAACGAATCATCGTGCTGGCCGAAGGGTCGGTGCTGACGGAGGGCACCATGGCCGCGGTGCGCAGCGACTCCCGGGTAATCGACGCCTATCTCGGCGGGGGCGAAGAGGACGTGTCGGACGATGGCGCCTGAATCCTCGATTCTCGAGCTCGACCGGGTCACCGGCGGCTACGGCGGGGCCGAGATCATCCACGAGGTGTCGGTGCGGGTGGCCCCGGCGGAGGTCGTGGTGCTCATCGGACCCAACGGGGCGGGAAAGTCCAGCGTGATGAACGCGGTGCTCGGGCGGCTCCGGGTCGACGGCGGCCGGATCCGGCTCGCCGGCCGCGACATCACCGGAGCGCCGCCCGAGCAGGTCGTGCGCAGGGGCGTGTGCTACGTGCCTCAGACCGAGAACGTCTTCCCCAACCTGAGCGTCAACGAGAACCTGGAGATGGGGGCCTACATCCGGACCGACGACTTCCAGCCGCGCATCGAGGAGATGTACGACCTCTTTCCGCCGCTGGCGGAGCGCCGGCGCGCACCCGCCGGGACCCTCTCCGGTGGTCAGCGCCAGATGGTCGCAATCGCCAAGGCTCTCATGGTCGATCCGGTCGTCCTGCTGCTGGACGAGCCCACCGCCGGCCTGTCGCCGCGGGTCCGGGGCGACATCTTCAGGGTGGTGAGCGAGATCAACGCGCGAGGCGTGCCGATTCTCATGGTGGAGCAGAACGCGAAACAGGCGATCGCCATCGCGGACCGGGGCTACGTGCTGGTCGACGGCCGGAACCGGCTGGAGGGCACCGGCGCGGGCCTTCTCGCCGATCCCGACGTGGGCGCGACGTTCCTCGGTGGAGGCGGCGATTCGCGGGTCGATGCTCCTGCCGGCGAAGCGGGCGACGCCGGCTCGCATTCGGAGAATCGTCGTGGCGAGGTCGGCATGCAAGGAGGCGAAGGCCGTCATGACGCCGACCCGGAGCCGGAAGCTCCGGCCCCGGGCTCGGGAGCCGATGCGAGCGACGGCCGGGAGACCGCGAAGCCGGGTACCGGCGCGCCGACCGGGAATCCGGGAGCGGGCAGGCCGTGATCGACTTCGTGAACTTCCACCTGATCCCGGGTCTGGTGCTCGGAAGCATCTACGCGCTCGGGGCGATCGGAGTCACGCTCACCTTCGGGATCCTGCGCTTCGCGAACTTCGCGCACGGGGAGACGATGACCCTGGGAGCCTACTTCACTCTCACCCTCACCGCGCTCACCGGCCTGCACCCGCTCCTCTTCCTCCCGGTGGCGATGGCGCTGACCGCCCTCGCCATTCTCGGAATGGACCGGCTGTTCTTCCGCCCGCTGCGTCACGGATCGACGATCATCCTCGTCATCGCCTCGTTCGGGCTGATGCTGATGGTGCGCTCCCTGGTGCAGATCGTCTGGGGCGCGAAGCTCCAGTCGTTCAGCAAGGGCATCGATCTTCCGTGGATCCTGTTCGACACGCTGCGCATCTTTCCCAAGCATGTCGTCATCGTCTGCGCCGCTCTGGTGCTCATGCTCGCCGTGCACCTGCTGCTCGGCCGCACCCGGGCCGGCAAGGCGATGCGGGCGATGGCCGATTCGCCCGATCTCGCCCGCCTGACCGGCATCGACACCGAGCGGGTCATCCGCACCACCTGGATCGTCGGGGCGGGCCTCGCGGCCGCGGCCGGGGTGTTCCTGGCCTACGACACCCACGTGCACACGAACATGGGATTCAGGATGCTGCTGCCTGTCTTCGCCGCCGCCCTGCTCGGGGGTATCGGCCGGCCCTACGGCGCAATGGCGGGCGGACTCGTGATCGGCATGGCCGAGGAGCTCTCGACCTATCCGTGGATCGGCACCGAGCCGCTGCTCCCGCCCGGCTACAAGGCGGGGGTGGCGTTCGCGATCATGGTCGTGATCCTGATCTGGCGCCCGAGCGGACTGTTCCGCGGCCGGGTGTTCTGACGAGAGCGCGCGTGGGTGTGCGAAAGGTCTCGGAGGTGAAGCGGCTCTGATGGATCAGCTCTACGGCATCTTCCTCTACGCGGTGTTCCTGCTCACGATGGGCGGGATCTACGCGGTGCTCGCGCTGGGCCTCAACATTCAGTGGGGCTTCACCGGACTGTTCAACGCGGGCGTGGGCGGATTCTTCGCGATCGGGGCCTACACCAGCGCCATCCTGACCTCCGCCGGCTCGACTCGCCATCTCGGGGGGTTCGGCCTCCCCGTCCCGGCCGGCATCTGCGCCGCGATGATCGCGAGCGCGATCGTCGCATGGGGGATCGGACGGATCTGCATCCGGCTTCGCAGCGACTATCTCGCGATCGCGACGCTCGGAATCGCGGAGATCCTCCGGCTCGTGCTCAAGAACGAGATCTGGGCGACCAACGGGGCGCGGGGGATCTCCCAGATTCCGAAGCCGTTCGAGCACGTCTCGGCGCCGTGGAACCAGGTCGGGATGCTGCTGCTCGTGTTCGCCATCGTGCTCGTGCTCTACGTCCTGCTCGAACGCGCCCGCCGTTCCCCCTGGGGGCGGGTGATGGCCGCAATTCGCGAGAACGAGGACGCCGCCCGCGCGGCCGGCAAGGACGTGGAGCGCCTGCGGATCGAGGCGTTCATACTGGGCGCCGCTCTCATGGGACTCGGGGGCGCGCTGATGGCGCATCACATCAAGTTCATCGAGCCCAACGCCGCGGAGCCGGTCTCGGCGACCTTCCTGGTATGGGTTATGCTCATCATCGGCGGAAGCGGGAACAACCGGGGCGCCATTCTCGGCGCGATCCTCGTGTGGGCGATATGGTCTGCAACCGAGATACTGACCACCCGACTGCCCTCGGAATGGGCGACCAAGGCCGCTTACCTGCGCATCTTTCTCGTCGGTCTCGCGCTCCAGTTCATCCTGCAGAAGTATCCGGGGGGCATCTTCCGCGAACGCCGTTTCCGGACCACTGCGGCGTCCGCTCATCCACCGTCGTCCAACAGGGAGATTTCATCATGAAGAGAATCCTGACTGCTGCAGTTTGCGCCGCGCTGTCCCTTGGCGGCGCCGGCACCATGGCGGCCGACGTCAAGGTCGGCTCCGCCGGGGGCATCACCGGTCCGATCGCCGAGCTGGTCGTGGCGATCATGGACGCGCGCGATCTTGCCGCGACCCACGTGAACGAGCAGGGGGGGTTGCTTGGCGGCGACACCTATCAGCTCGTGCGCGGCGATTCGCAGTGCGACCCGAAGGCCGCGGTCGATGCGGGAGCGAAGCTCGTCAACGTCGAGCAGGTGGTGGCGGTCCTCGGCGCGAACTGCTCCGGCGCCACGAACGGCATGGCCCAGTCGGTGACCATTCCGGCCGGTGTGGTGATGTTGTCCGATACCGCGACCGCGCCGTCGATCTCGGACCTCGAGGACAACGATCTCGTGTTCCGGGTGGCGGCTTCGGACGCCTACCAGGGCCGCTCGCTCGCCGAGCTCGCGTGGGCGAACGGATACCGCTCGCTCGCCGTCACCTACGCGAACGACGACTACAACGCGGGCCTCGCAGGGGTGTTCGAGACCGCGTTCACCGAGCTCGGCGGCACCATCACCGCGAGCCAGGTGCACGAGCCGGACAAGGCGTCGTACCGCTCCGAGCTGTCGACCCTGGCCGGGGCCGGCGGCGAGGGGCTCGCGCTGTTCGCCTACTACGGCTCGAGCGGCATCACCATCCTGCGCAACAGCCTGGAAAACGGCCTGTTCGGCAAGTTCCTGGGAGCGGACGGGATGATGGACAACTCCGTCATCGAGCAGATTGGAGCCGACACCCTGCGCGGCAACATCATGCTCTCGCAACCGGCCTCGGACACCGAGGGTGATTCCTACAAGGCGTTCGCCGGCGCCTTCGAGGCGGCCGGCAACAATCCAGGCGCGCCGTTCGTGGCCCACAGCTACGACATCGCGTTCCTGATGGCTCTGGCGATCGAGAAGGCGGGCGCTGCCGATCGGGGCAAGATCTCCGCTGCGCTCCGCGAGGTCGCCAACGCACCCGGCACGGTGATCCGTCCCGGAGAGTGGGAGAAGGCCAAGGCGGCCATCGCGGCCGGCGAGGACATCGACTACGAGGGTGCATCGGGTGCCATCGAGTTCGATGGGAACGGGGATGTGGCCGGCACGTACTCCCTCAACGGCGTCGGCGACGACGGGACCTGGACGCCGATGTAGCAGCGGAATTCAGGCAAGGGCGAGGCGCGCCGGGCTTCGGTGCGCCTCGCCTTGATGAACCCGCTGCGAGCTCCGACGAGCTCGTCGCAAGAGATTTGGGTACTATGTCGAGCACTCTGATCGACATGCGAATCCACGGGGAAGGCGCCACCTGCGGAACATGACGAACCTAGGCTTCGAGCGCATTCGGAGGATGGTATTGCGCTTGGTGGATTTGCTCGAAACAGTGCCCAATATCATGTTATCAGGCAGAATTGCCTGATAATCAGTGGTTATGCCTTCAGTGGAGGAGAAAATTTATGGTAAGTAGGAAGGACGAACTGGAGGGGGAGATCCACGAAAAGAACGATGAACTGAATGAGAAGCTGATGGCGTGATAATGCGGCCCGACGCCACTTTCTGTGGTATTCGGGCATGGACCATTGTGATCTGTAAGGAGAAAAATCGATGGCTAAAGGCGGAGTAATCGTGACGGAGACACACCGTGATGATAAAGGGCGGAAAAAGAAAGTGACCAACAAAGAATACGATAAACACGGAAAGAAGATCCGCGAGAAGGAGAAGAAGTATCACCGAAAATGAGTCGTAGTATACACTTCGACTAGATGCAAAGGCGCGAGGTCACTCGGTGCATAACCCGGCGCTCCAGCCGACGCCGCTGGCGCGGCGCGGCTGAGCTTGGTCGTTAGCGGTCACGTGGTCCGGGAGAGTAAACTGAAAAATCTTCCGATTGCCTTGGGAGTAACGAATATGGCCCTAGATACTTCGGAGCTCCGAGAGGAATGCGACAAGTTAAGTCCGAAACAGAAGGTCGAACTGGCGCGAACGCTAATCGATTCTTTGGACGACGACTTGGACATATCAGTGAAGACTCGACGAGAATAAGTGATATCTAAATCGAAGAGGAGCTGTAGCCGTCATGAGAAGATCCATGAGAAAATCCCTCGCTGTCGTCGCAATCTTTGCGGGGCTTATAGGTTTCCTGGGTGCTGGAACAGAGTTTTTGTCATCAGATCCGAACATCACGGTCAGCGCGTTCCTAGTGCTATTTGCACTTCTGAGTATTGCTCTTGGGGTAGTAGTATGGAGGCAGGAAGGTGATATTCAATGGTATCCTCCGCTGCTGTTCACCGCCGGAATTGCTGGATTCGTCATTGGAATGGCACTGATAGTACTGGCTCTCAGTTGATAACCTCCCGTACTACAGACAGTGCAGGCAGGTGTGAGGGATACACAGTTAAGAAGAAGGGTTTGGAAGGGGAAGGATGATGGGTCTGATCACCAGGGGCGCCCAAGATATTGGATGAGGAGATATGACCGCTAACCAGTCGCTCCAGCCGACGGCCAACCCGCTGCGCGGCTTGTCCGCGGCTGAGCTTGGTCGTTAGGCGGCAAGAGATTGTAACGCGATACGTGACGGTATACGCTGTAGGGTATGATTCGTAGCTTCGGGCATAAGGGGCTGGAGCGATTCTTCCTCAAGGGCAGTAAATCAGGCATTCAGGCCAAGCACGCTTCAAGGCTGCGCCTGATTTTGGGCCGGCTCAGCACCGCCGTTGCCCCTCAGGACATGAATCTGCCAGGTCTGGCACTTCATCAACTCGCTGGAGACCGGGTAGGCACTTGGTCGATAAAGGTCAGTGGCAACTGGCGAGTCACGTTTCGATTCGTGGGACAGCACGCTGAAGGTGTGAGCTACGAGGATTACCACTGAGGTGACACCATGTTGATGCACGATCCGCCTCATCCGGGCGAAGTACTCAAGGAACTGTGTCTGGAGCCTCTCGGCCTCACGGTCACCGACGCTGCCAAGGCGTTGGGCGTCAGCCGTAAGACACTATCCATGGTAGTCAATGGCCGCGCCGGCATTAGTCCGGAGATGGCAATTCGTCTTTCCATTGCGTTTGATACGTCTGCTGAAAGTTGGCTCAACCAGCAGATTCAGTTCGATTTGTGGCAAGCGGAACAGCACCGCAGTGAACTCAAGGTGGAACGATTGTCGGCAGCGTGAAGGTGGACCGCCTAACAATTCGTTGCAGCGGACGCTCCGCTTCGCTCCGCGCCGCTGAACGCAAGCGTTATGCGATGGATACTGTGAGAGCATCCTGATGTCGAGAGCAGATAAGTTAAAGGAAGAGATCGGTTGGCTGAAAGTGGTATTTGCAGTCCTTGTTGCCATCGATATTTCTCTAGTTGGCTGGTTGGCACAGAACTATGATGTTGCTTCCGACTTTCTGCAGATTATATGTGCAGTCGCCGTAGTCGTAACTACAGGAGGAGTAGTCTGGGTCAATCGGACCGCATACAGAAAGCTCGACGAACTGGAGGAGGAGTCGTGATGGAGTGGCTAGTTGTGGTGGTTTTCCTAGTGTTCATGGGTGGCTTGGTTGTGGTCACGACGGACGCAGTGAAACACGCCAACAAATCATCGTATAACAAACCGATCAAGCCGACACGCTGAACACGCATAACACGGCGCTCCAGCCGACGCCGCTGACGTGGCGCTGCTGAGCTTGGTCGTTATGTGGCAACAATGAGTTTCATTTGCGGTCATCTTCGGTGATTGGAACACTGTGATAGCAGGCGCCGCCCATTGGGTCGCAGGTGATTCACCGTAGGCTCCGCAAGCGAGAACTCACTTTGGATTTGGAGGGAACCATGTCGGACATTCGAGTGGCGCTCATGACAGGCACCGGACAAGGTATTGGTGCGGGTTGCGCGCGGGAGATGGCGAAGGCCGGCTACAAAGTTTCCTTGATGTCGCCTTCCGAGCGCAGCGTCAATCTCGCTGCAGAGCTTTGGGGGTATCGGTCGACGAGGTACCGTTCTTGAGGTCGGTGACTTGCAGGCGTTCGTAGACGCCACCATGACGGAGTATGGACGCATTGACGCTGTGGTCAGCAACATGGGGCATGGGGGGACGGTCCCCGAGGCCATCAAGACTGTCGGATTTGACCCGGATTTCGAGGGACCATTATTGGAACTCTCGGATGAGCTCTGGCACGAAAGCCTGGACATGTATGTCCTCAATGTTGTCAGGCTCGCGCGCATTGTCACGCCCATCATGATTGAGCAAGGGGGTGGGGCATACGTGAACATTTCATCCATGAATACCATCGAGCCGCGAGCGCCCTATCCCATGAGCATGCTGCGCGCCGCTCTGCATGGCTTCTCCAAACTCTATGGCGACCGCTACGCGAGGCACAACATCCGTATGAATAATCTCTTGCCTGGCTTTTGTGAGAACGTCAATCTGTCGGAGTCCGCGCGCAGGTCTATCCCTGCTCAACGAACCGCGACATTTCAGGAAATTGGGCAGTTGTGCGTGTTCCTCGCATCGGATGCCGCTCGGTACATCAACGGTCAGAGCATACTGTCAGACGGCGGAATGAACCGCGCCGTCCGATGACGCGGCTGCGACGTTGAGGCAATGGCAGCCCAAGATGGCAATTTGCGTCGCCGACCACATAACCAGGGCATCCAACGGACTCGCGGGGACGCGAGCCGCTGATGCCAGTCGTTATGCCTCAAATGAAGGAGAACATACATGGCAGTAGTGAAAGAAAAAATGAAGGAAGTCATCGAGTCACAACCAGATGATGCGACATACGAGGAAATCCTGCGCGAACTTACGTTCGAACGCATGATGGAACGGGGTCTTGTGGATTCTCGAGACGACCGTGTGACATCCAACGAGGAAATGAAACACCGAATCCGCTCATGGCCGAAATAAGATGGACAAACGAGGCGGAAGTATGGCTAAGAGACATCTACGACTATATCGCCCATGATAGTCCCAGTGCAGCGGTTAGGGTTGTCGATGGGATAATGGCACAACACATGAAATCCAGCGTCTACATCGAAACCACGATTCCCAGCTTCTACCACGAAGTCCGTACCGAACTGGATATGGTGGCACGTCGTGCCTGGACTCGGGAGTGGTGGGATGATCACCGGAAGGGCTATGAATTGTTCACCAGCGATGCCGTGATTGACGAACTGGAACGTGGGAATTTTCCTAACAAAGACGATGCGCTCTCGCTTATCGGAGACTTACCTGTGCTGGACATCGATCAATCAGTTGTTGATACTGTATCGGCATACATTTCACATCAACTGATGCCTGCCGATCCGACAGGCGATGCTTTACATTTGACAGTTGCCTCAACTCACAAAATCGATTTTCTTCTTACGTGGAATTGCCGTCATCTTGCGAACGCCAACAAATTCGCACATATTCGACGGGTCAACGGAATTCTTGGTTTATTTGTTCCATCTCTTATAACACCACTTGAGTTAATTGGGGAGACGTAGCCACCATGAAAAATGATCCCATCATTCAGGCCATCCGTGACGTACGCCATCAGATATCCGAGTCGATGGATCACGATCCGCGTAAACTGCTGGAGTACTACAGGATACGTCAAAAACGTTACGGCGATCGTTTGATTAGCCGCCAGATGGGCAATTCTGAATTGGAAGAAACAAGCACTGTCTAACCAGTCGCTCCAGCCGACGGCCAACCCGCTACGCGGCTTGCCCGCGGACGAGCTTGATCGCAATACCACTCGCCAACCCAACGACGGATTTTCGCTTCGGAGCCGTCTCATCATGAATCACCCGCTGCATGCACAGATTACCGAGGTCGGGCCGCGCGACGGCTTTCAGGCCGAACGGGATTTCATTCCCACCGCGCAGAAGATCGAATTCATCAATCGACTCGTCGATGCCGGCGTGCCGCGGCTGGAGGCGACATCCTTCGTTTCGCCGCGCGCCGTGCCCCAACTCGCTGACGCCGCGGAGGTCATGCGGGACGTGGACCGCAGCCGCGGGGCAGTGCTCGCCGCGCTGGTGCCGAACAAGCGTGGTGCGTTGCGGGCGGCCGAGGCCGGGGTGGACGAGATGGTCGTGTTCGTTTCCGCCTCGGAGAGCCACAACCGGAAGAACGTGAACCGGGAGATCGAAGAATCGCTCGTGGGTTTCGAGGATGTGGCCAGGGTGGCCGGGGAGGCGGGAATACCGGTGAGTGGGGCAATTTCCGTTGCATTCGGCTGTCCATTCGAGGGTGACGTAGCGCCTGCCAGGGTGGGGGAGATTGCAAGCCGCTTCCAGGAGCTGGGATTCGTGAGCGCAAGCCTCGGCGACACAACCGGCATGGCGACGCCGCCGCTGGTTGCGGCCAGCGTCTCCGCGGTACGGGAAGCAGCGCCGGGACTCGGCCTCGGACTGCATTTTCACAATACCCGCGGCATCGGCCTCGCCAACGTGATGGCGGGGCTCGAGCTCGGGGTCGACAAGTACGAGAGCTCGTTCGGCGGCATAGGCGGCTGTCCTTTCGCACCGAAGGCGACCGGCAACATCTGTACCGAGGATCTGGTCTACCTGCTCGAAGAGATGGGCGTCGATACCGGCATCGACCTGCGCAAGCTCGCGGCCATCGCGTGCGACCTCGAGGCCGCGGTGGGCCACGAGTTGCCCGGGCAGATCATGAAGGCGGGGCTTCGGCTCGATCTGCACTCGATGGATTCGGTGCGGGTGGCGGAGGGTTGAAGACGCCGGCATTCAACGCGCCCGGTGCACGAGGGGAGCTTGATGTCTCGGAACGACCTTCCCGCCCACGCCTCCGTCGTCGTCATCGGCGGAAGTGTCATGGGTTGCTCGACCCTCTACCACCTGGCCGAGATGGGCGTCTCCGATGCCATTCTGCTGGAACGCAACAAACTGACCTCCGGCACCACTTGGCATTCCGCAGCCCAGGTGCGTGCGCTTCGCTCGACCCGCAATCTCACCGATCTCATCCGCCATTCGATCTCGCTCTACTCCAGACTGGAGGAGCAAACCGGACAGGCGACCGGCTGGATCAACAAGGGATCGCTGTCGATCGCCACCACCAAGGATCGGCTCGTCCACATCAGACGCCAGGAGGCGCTGGCGCATCTGTTCGGCGTTCGCGCCCGGTCCGTTTCTGCGGACGAGGCGAAGGAGATCTGGCCGCTGATGAACGCGAACGACGTTATCGGCGCGGTCTGGTCCCCCGATGACGGCCGGGTCAGCCCGTCCGATCTCTGCGCCGCCCTCGTGAAAGGAGCCAGGGCGCGAGGAGCACGAATCCGGGAGGACACCGCCGTCACCGGCATTCTGACCCGGGGCGGTCGCGTCACCGGCATCGAGACGGACCGGGGTACGGTGCGCTGCGACGCCGTCGCGCTCTGCACCGGCCTGTGGAGCCGCAAGGTGGCCGCCATGGCCGGCGTCGAGGTCCCGGTCCGGCCATGCGAGCACTTCTACCTGCTCACCCGGCCCATCGACGGCATCGAAGGCAACGTGCCGTCGCTGTCGGACCACGACGGCCATCTCTATATCCGAGACGATTCGGGCGGGCTGCTGATCGGCTGCTTCGAGTCGCACGCCAAGCCCATCGATCCCGACTCGCTCGGCGAAGATTTTGCCTTCCAGTTGCTTCCGGAGGACTGGGACCACTTCGAGCCGATGATGATGAACGCCCTGCATCGGCTTCCCGCGCTCGAGACTGCGCAAGTGAAGATGCTGCTGAACGGGCCCGAAAGCTTTACCCCCGACGGCTCCTTCCTGCTCGGCGAGGCGACGGAGACCCGAGGGCTCTTCCTCGGTTGCGGCATGAACTCCGTCGGGGTGGCCACCGGCGGCGGCGCCGGCATGGCCCTCGCTCATTGCATCGTCCACGGCCAGCCGCCGATGGACCTGCACGAGGCGGATCCGAAGCGCTTCCCGTCCTGCTTCAATTCCGCCGCCGCGCTCGCCGAACGAGTGCCGGAAGTGCTGGGCAAGCACTACGAGATCACCTATCCGGCGCGGCAGTGGGTGACGAGCCGGGGCCTCAGACCAACGCCGCTCGAGAGTCGGTGGCGGGTGGAAAGGGCGCACTTCGGTCAAGTCTACGGCTTCGAACGGCCGCTCTACTTCGGCAAGGACGTGGAGCCCGTCGGCTGCGTTCGGCTACCGAGTCGGCAAGCCCGTGGCGCTCGCGATGCTCGATGCGGAGCTTCCGGCCGGAGCACCGGTGCGGCGCGTCGATATCGACATTGCCGGGTCCCGTCTCGCCGGTGCGGTGACATTCGAGGCAGCGTTCGATCCTCGAGGTGCGCGCATGCGTCCCGTTCCCTGAAATCGATAGTCGCTGATCGGGCACGACGGAGGCCTGCGCACCGGCGATTCTCATTTTCGACACTGCTTGGCCCCGGGCCCGTGCTTTCAGACCTTCCCGGAGTCTTCGACCGCCCAATTCGCCGCCTCCAGTCACGGACTGCGCCAAGACGAGAATCGCTGCCTGCGCACCGTGCCGATTTCGGCCATTCCACTCGCTCATATAGAATGCGCGGCCCCGGTACTGCAGTGACACGCGCTTGCGTTCCCCGTATCCGGCCCGGTTCGCGGGCCACACCGACACGCTGTTGGCAAATCTCGGAGCATCCGGCCAGTGAAGGCGCACATCCACTCGCTGCTCGAGCATGCGCTGGCGACCCTTCGCGACGACGGGGAGCTGGCGCTCGATTCATTGCCCGAGATTCCGATCGAGCGAAGTCGCCGCGACGGGCACGGCGACTTCGCCAGCCCCGTCGCCCTCGGCCTGGCCCGAGTCGCGAGGCGCAAGCCGCGCGAGATCGCAGAGCGGATCGCGGCGCGGCTGCCGGCGTCGGACCTGATTGCGGCGGTGGACATTGCCGGGCCCGGGTTCATCAACTTCACTGTGGCGGCGCAGGCATACGCCGCGGTGATACGCCGCATCCTCGTCTCCGGTCCCCGTAGCGAAGCTGCCGCACTCGGAGGCGGCCGGCGCGTCCAGGTGGAATTCGTCTCCGCCAATCCCACTGGACCGCTGCATGTCGGACACGGCAGAGGTGCCGCGTACGGCGCAACGCTCGCGAACATCCTCGAAGCGGCCGGATTCGACGTGCAGCGCGAGTACTACGTCAACGACGCCGGCCGCCAGATGCACATCCTCGCGCTGAGCGTGTGGCTGCGGTACCTGGAACGTCTCGGCACGGCGGTCGCGTTTCCCTCGAACGGCTATCGCGGCGAATACATCCACGATATTGCGGCCGCGCTGGAACGCGATGTCGGTGCGGATCTGGCGGTCGATGCCGAAACCCTGATGGAAGGTGTACCCCCCGACGAGCCGGCGGGGGGCGACAAGGAAGCCCACATCGACGCGCTCACTGCGCGGGCCCGATCCCTGCTCGGAACGCAACGCTACGAACGGGCCTTCGCGCTCGCACGGGACATGGGAGTCGACGACATACGCTCGGATCTGCAGGAGTTCGGCGTCGTCTACGACGAATGGTTCTCCGAACGCACGCTGGTCGATGCCGGTGACGTGGAGGCGGTAGTGAATCGTCTTCGTGAGCGAGGGCATGTGTACGAGCGCGACGGCGCGCTGTGGTTCCGCTCCACCGAGTTCGGCGACGAGAAGGACCGGGTGGTCGTGCGCGAGAATGGCGAATCGACCTACTTCGCTTCGGACATCGCATACGCGGCCAACAAGTTCGACCGAGGATTCGAGCGCGCGATCTACGTATGGGGTGCGGACCACCACGGGTACATCGCGCGCGTGAAGGCGGCGGCCGAGGCGCTCGGCTACGCGCCGCAAGCCGTGGAGATCCTCATCGTCCAGTTCGCGAACCTGTACCGGGGCGGCGAGCGGGCTCAGATGTCGACGCGCAGCGGCGAGTTCGTCACCCTGCGCGAGTTGCGCAACGAGGTCGGCGCCGATGCTGCGCGGTTCTTCTACGTGATGCGACGCTGCGAGCAGCATCTGGATTTCGACCTGGAGCTCGCGAAGTCGCGCAGCAACGACAATCCGGTCTACTACGTGCAGTATGCGCATGCGCGCATCGCCAGTGTGCTGCGTCAATGTGTCGAACGAGGCATGGACTCCGGCGTTGGGCCGGAGGCGGCGCTCGATACCCTCGTCGAGGACGAGCCGCTCGCCCTCATGCGGGAGCTGGCGAAGTACTCGGAGGTGCTGGCGACCTCGGCGCAGGCACTCGAGCCACACCAGTTGGCGACCTACCTGCGGGGGGTCGCAACCCAATTGCACGGCTTCTACAACGCTCATATGTTTCTGATCGACGACGACGAAGTGCGCGGTGCGCGGCTCTCGCTGGCGGTAGCGACCCAATCGGTCCTCGCCGACGGGCTCGCGTTGCTCGGCGTGTCGGCACCGGAGTCGATGTAGGGGAGCGGGCGAGAACGATGGCGAAGCAGAAGCGATCTCATGCCGTGCGGCGCCGCGGCGACTCGAAGAGCCACGGCCTCGCCTGGTTTCTCGCCGGCGCGGTCGCGGGAGGGCTCGTGACGTGGGTGATGCTCGGGCGCGATCCGGCGGCGGAGCAGGTTCGGGCGACGGTGGAACGAACCGTGGGCCACTCCATCGGGATCGATTCGACGGAGCCGCCGCCGAAGCCCAAGTTCGAGTTCTACACCCTGTTGCCGGAGATGGAGGTCGTGGTTGCGGACGAGGAGCTCCCCGCACCGGATCCCGCACCCGCCGAGAGCGGCTCCGCGGCGGAGAGCGATGCGGCGGACACGCAGGCATCGACGGGCGGCACCGCGGTCGAGGAAAGCAAGCAGAAGGACTCGGATACCACGCGCAGGTCGGGCCACTACATCCTGCAGGTCGCATCGTTCAAGAGCATGAACGACGCGGACGGCCTCAAGGCGCAGCTCACGCTGCTCGGGTTCCAGCCGGTCGTGCAGACGGTCGCCATCAACAGCGACGAGAAGTGGCACCGCGTACGCATCGGCCCCTACGCCGATCGCGATTCCCTCGAGGCGGCCCGGATACGGCTACGGGCGGACGGACACGACAACCCGCTGGTGGTGTGGGTGAAGAAGGGGTGATGGAGCGGGTGATGGGAATCGAACCCACGTCATCAGCTTGGGAAGCTGAGGTTCTACCATTGAACAACACCCGCTGAGCTCGCGTTGCGCGTCCTGCTTCGACCAGGATTCTATTTCGTTCTGTGGCCCGGTCAACCACGAGTTGGGTCGAGGACTCCTTTCACAAGACACGCTGTGACCGATACCTGCACCGGGGGTCCGGCCGTTGCGGAACCGGTTCGCGGAAATGCGGCCGGGACCATCAGCCCAGGGTGATTTCATGCTGGATTTTAGCCCGGATAGCGAGAGTAGCCGGAGGACGGGTCTGACTGGCAGAAGGAGGTGCCCGGGAGTTGCGCTCAACACCCGGGGTGAGGAGGAGTGTCAGCGACTGGAGAGTGGGAGGGTGTCAGAGCACAGGC
>JAJDUQ010000017.1 GCA_022826505.1 Gammaproteobacteria bacterium | reverse complement strand
CTTCGGCGAGCGCGACCCCTCGTCGCGCTGCGGCAAGGGCCTCCTCGTGGTGGCCCGCAACGCTCAGACCAGAGCTCAGGTGGAGCTGCCCGGCGTAGTGCCGCGGATTGGCCGTGTCGATGTGGCGGGCATATGCCAGATCATTGCGGTAGATCCCGGACTGCTGCCAACCGAGCGCGCCCAGTACCACAAGAAGGGTGGTAGCGGTGACGACGGCGGCGGCGCGACCGCGGAGATGGAGCCGGCCCGCGAGGAGGACCGCCCCGCCCAGAACCACCGCGAGCGGGCCGATGCTCGCCAGATACTGGAAGCGGTCGGCGACGAAGGCGATCTGCATGAAGCGAAAGTCCACGAAGCCGAGGACCGGCGAGAGGGTCAGCGCGAAGAAGAGCACACCGGCAAGGGGTCCGCGTCCGATCCGGTCCCGCGCGAGCCACAGCGCCGCACCGAGAGCGACGAGGGCACCAATCGCAAGCCATCCGAGGAGGTCGCTCGGGTGGACTTCCCAGCGGGAATAGAGCACCGGCAGGGATACCGGCCACACGAGCTGATGGGCATAGACCCAGAGGGCCCGGGCCGCGATGAGGACGCGCTCCACCAGCGAGTAGTCCAGGGCGGAGTCGATCCGGTCGCGGTAGAAGGCGAGGTCGGCGAGGGTGACGCCGAGGGCGAGCGCGAACAACGGTGCGACGCATGCGGCATCGCGCCAGGTGACGCGACCCGCCTGCCACCAACGAAGCAGCAGGAGGGCGGCCGGCAGGGTGACCGCGATGGACTTCGAGAGCAGCGCCGCGGCAAAGAGCGCGAGGCACAGCAGATACCGTCCCGAACCGGGCGCTTCGGTGAACCGGAGCCAGACATGGACCGCGCCCAGGTAGAAGAGGGCGGAGAGGAGGTCCTTGCGCTCGATGATCCATGCCACCGACTCCACGTGCACGGGGTGCACCGCGAACACCGCGCCCACGAGCCATGCGCCGGGGACCCCGAGGCGAAGCAGCAGGCGCCACACCAGCACCGAGTTCAGCGCGTGCAGCCCGACGTTGACGGCGTGGTAGCCGATGGGGTTGAACCCCCAGAGCTTGTGCTCGATCCAGAAGGTCGTATAGACGATGGGCCAGTAGTGGTTCTCGCGCGCAATCTCCGAAGGCGAGAGCCAGATGGAGACGATCCCGTCGAGGCGGCGAACGAGCGGCTCGGTGACGAAGATCCAGTCGTCCCAGACGAAGCCGCCGAACAACAGCGCAGGGGTGTAGACGACGACAGCCAGCAGGACGAGCCCCCGACCCTTGCGCCCTTCGCCGTGCTGCGCCCATTGCGCCAGACGAAGGAGCGCGGCGTCGCGAACTCCGGCGTTCGAGCCGACCGCGAGCGCGGGCGCGGGCGCCGAGACCCTCCCGAGGCCATGCATCGGCCCGTCCGCAGTCATCGTCGAACCGGACGATGTCGTCCTCGCCGAGTCGGCGCCTGGTGCCAACCGCCGGCGAGATGGAAGCGATAGAGCCGCGCGAGCTGGCGGAGATAGGCGAGCAGCGTGCGCCAGCTCATCTTGCTCGAGCCGATGTGCCGGTCGTGGAAGACGATGGGCACCTCGGTGGTCCGCAGCCGCCCGCGAACCATGAGCTCCAGCGCAATCTTGTAGCCGAGGGGGCGCAGACGCTCGGGCACCGGCAGGAGGCGGCGATCCGCGGCGAAGAAGCCCGAGAGCGGGTCGGCGCAAGTGACGAGGGGCTGCGCGAGCGCGGTCGCGAGGCGCGAGCTCAAGCGCCGGCTCCGGCTCCAGCCGCGGTCCAGGGATGCGCCGGGGACGTAGCGGCTGCCGAGGACGAGCTCCGCACCGGTGTCGAGAGCGCCGAGCAGATCCGGGATGCGCTCCGGAGGGTGGGAGAGATCGGCGTCCATGACCACCACCCGATCGAAGCGGGCGAGACGGATCCCGAGCAGGACGGAGAGCGAGAGGTCTCGCGGCGGCTCACGGCGCACGTGCAGGCGGACCGGCGCGCACCTCCCGAGCTCCGCGACCACCTCCTCGGAGCCGTCGCAGGAATCGTCGTCGACGAGGAGCAGCTCCCACTCCGATCCGTACCCGGAAAGGGCGCCCTGCACCCGCTCGACGAGCGCACGAAGACCTGCCGCCTCCCGAAACGTCGGGACCACGATGGAGACGGGCGCGGAGACCGGAGCGGACTCTGCCGGCAAGGCAGCCGCGGCCGCTTGCGAGTCGGGACAGCGGGAACGAGCCGCCGGAGCCGAATCTGGTGAGCCCCGGCCGTACCGGGGATCTGCGATATCCATGGACCGATGCCGGTTCATTGCGGTGTCCGGCGCATCAGCTCGCATGGACCGGGACGCGGGCCGGGGCGGGCCGGCGGGCCTTCCGAATCAGGGCGTCCGCGGTGTATCGGTGGAAGTTGACGATCTGGTAGAGGACGAGGGTGGCGGAGAGGCCGGCGAAGAAGAGCCAGCCGATGGCCCGGAGAACCCTGCCGCAGACGGCACCGGCGTTCATCCCGGCCGACCGGCCGGCGTCAGTCACCATCAAAGCAGAGGCACGGGCATCCGGTCCGCCTCCGACGTACGCACAATCGGGCGGAATTCCTACGCACGACGGGCACAATGCCCGTAGACGTACGGCGCCGCGCGAGACATGCTCCCAGGAGCCATCGACCGGGCGCCGGGGCGGCTGCCGCCTCGGCAGGGACACGGAGGACGGTGCCGGCGCTCCGGTCGTGGCACCCCTCGCCCGGAGCCCCCGTCCATGGCTACCCCGCACGACGCCGCCTGGAAGCTGCTCTTCTCCTTCCCCGACATGGTGCGCGACCTGCTCTCGGGGTTCGTCCTCCCGGAATGGAGCGAGGCGCTCGAGCTCGCCACCCTGGAGCCCGGGTCGGCCACCTTCGTGAGCGACACCCTGCGCGAACGGTTCGAGGACCGGGTGTGGCGGGTGCGCCGCCACGACCGGCGCCTCGATCTGATGGTGTGCCTGGAGTTCCAGTCCACCGTCGACCGGACCATGGCGGTGCGGGTGCTGGATTACTCGGCGCTGCTCTATCAGGAGCTGCTGCGCAACCGGGATCTGCGGCGGGCCGCCCAGGTCGAGTCCGGCGGCAAGAATCGCAAGGGCCGGCACCGGCGCGTCAAGCCCGAGCCCCTCCCGCCGGTGCTCCCCATCGTGCTCTACCACGGGAGGAAGCGATGGCGGGCCAAGGAGGACGTGGCCGGGCTGTGCGCCCCGAGCGGCGAGCGCCTCGCTCCCTACCAGCCGTCGCAGCGCTACTTCGTGCTCGACGTGGGCCACCATACCGGCCCCTTGCCCCAAGGGCGCAACCTGATGGCGGCGCTGATTCGGCTCGCGCACTGCCGCGATACGCAGGCGGTGGCGTCGGTGCTGGGGGCGCTGATCAAGGAGCTGGCGCCCTCGCAGACGGGGTTGCTGGGCGCCTTCCTCGTGTGGTACGAACAGGCGCGCAAGCGACACGACTTGCCGAAGGTGGACTTGCCGATTCTCGACGACTTGAACGAAGGAAAGACCATGCCGAACGAAGTCATGCGCGAACAGGTCGCTCGCTGGGCAGAACAGCAACTCGCCCCGCAGTTGGAGCGGAGCCGAGCGGACGGCCGAGCGGAAGGCCGAAGCGAAGGCCGTACCCAGGGCCGGACGGAGGGCCGGGTCGAGGTCGTGCGCCGGCTGGCGGCGCGGAAGTTTGGGGCGGAGACGGCCGAGCGACTCGCCGGGCGCCTCGCGGAGATCGCCGACCCGGAGCGGGCGGTCGAGGTCGGCGAGTGGCTCCTCGAGTGCGAGAGCGGGGAGGACCTGCTCGACCGGGTGGCGCGCCTTTGCGAGACCTGCGCCACGGGGAACAGCGCCGCGCCTGGGTGACACCGGAGCGACGGGGGCTCCGCAGCCGGTATCGGCGCTCATCCCGGCCGGGCGGGCGACGCCGGCCGCCATCGAAGCGGGAGTGCAGGCATCCGATCCGCCTCCGGCGTACGCACGATCGGGCAAAAATCCTACGCACGACGGGCGCAATGCCCGTAGACGCGCGGCGCGGCACGGGGCACGCTCCCCCGAGCCATCGACCGGGCGCCGGGGCGGCTGCCGCCCAGGCAGGGACGCGCGGGCCGCCACCGGCGCTCCGGTCGAGGCACCCCTCGCCCGGAGCCCCCGCCCATGGCTACCTTGCACGACCGCGCCTGGAAGCTGCTCTTCTCGTACCCGGAGATGGTGCGCGGCCTGCTCACAGGATTCCTCCCCTCCGAGTCGGTGAGCGACCTCGACCTCTCCGCGATGACGCGCCAGTCCGAGGGACAAGTCACTGACGATGGCCGGGAGCGGCACCCGGACCGGGTTTGGGAAGTGGGCCTGCGCGGCGTACCGGGCTCCGTCCTCGTGACGATCGAGTTCCAGTCCACGGTGGACCGGACCATGGCGGTGCGCGTTCTGGTCTATACCGCGATGCTGTACCAGGATCGGCTGCGCCGTTCCTCCGCCGAGCTCCCCCCGGTGCTTCCCATCGTGATGTACTACGGCGCGGGGGAATGGAAGGCGGAAGGGGAGGTCGCGGGGCTCTGCGCCGCGCCGGGTGCACCCCGCGCGCCGTACCAGCCGTCGCAGCGCCACTGCGTGCTCGACGTGGGTCGCTATACTGGCCCCCTGCCCGGGGGGCGCAACTGGATGGCGGAGCTGGTCAGGCTCGCGCGCACTCCCGACCCGGAGGTGGTGGCCGCAGAGCTCCGCAACATATCCGCGAGGTGGCCGGAGCCGAAGTATGACAGCCTGCTCAAGGCCATCTTGGCCTGGCTCGGGCAGGTGCATTTTCCGATGCACCGGATCGAGATGGAGGTGCCGAATCTGGCAAACGTGAGGGAGGCGATAACCATGTTGCAGCAAGTGGGGATGGACTGGTCGGCCAAGCTCAGGGACGAAGGCCGAACCGAAGGTCGCACTGAAGGCCAGGTCGAGGTCGTGCGCCGGATGGCGGCGCGGAAGTTCGAGGCGGAGACGGCGGAGCGGCTCGCCGAACGACTCAAGGAGATCGCCGACCCGGAGCGGGCGGTCGAGGTCGGCGAGTGGCTCCTCGAGTGCGAGAGCGGGGAGGAGCTGCTCGCGCGGGTTGACGGCCTGTGCGAGTCCTCCGCCAACGGAGAGGGCGCCGCGCCGAGCTGACGTCGGCGCAAGCGGCGCCGCCGCGCGGCCGGCTTCGGCGTTCATCCCGGCCGGTCGGGCGGCGTTGGCCACCATCGAGGCGGGCGTGCGGGCGTCCGGTCCGCCTCCGGCGTACACACAACCGGGCAAAAATCCTACGCACGACGGGCGCAATGCCCGTAGACGCGCGGCAACGCGCGGGGCACGCTCCCCGGAGCCATCGGCCGGGCGCCGGGGCGGCTGCCGCCTCGGCAGGGACACGGAGGACGGTGCCGGCGCTCCGGTCGAGGCACCCCTCGCCCGGAGCCCCCGCCCATGGCTACCCCGCACGACGCCGCCTGGAAGCTGCTCTTCTCCTTCCCCGACATGGCGCGCGACCTGCTCTCGGGGTTCGTCCTCCCGGAATGGAACGAGGCGCTCGAGCTCGCCACCCTGGAGCCCGGGTCGGCCAGCTTCGTGAGCGACTCCCTGCGCGAACGGTTCGAGGACCGGGTGTGGCGGGTGCGCCGCCACGACCGGCGCCTCGACCTGATGGTGTGCCTGGAGTTCCAGTCCACCGTCGACCGGACCATGGCGGTGCGGGTGCTGGATTACTCGACGCTGCTCTATCAGGAGCTGCTGCGCAACCGGGAGCTGCGCCGGGCCGCCAAGGCTGAGTCCGGCGGCAAGGACCGCAAGGGCCGGCGCCGGCGCGTCAAGCCCGAGCCCCTCCCTCCGGTGCTCCCCATCGTGCTGTACCACGGGAGGAAGCGATGGCGGGCCAAGGAGGACGTGGCCGGGCTGTGCGCCCCGAGCGGCGAGCGCCTCGCCCCCTACCAGCCGTCCCAGCGCTACTTCGTGCTCGACGTGGGCCACCATACCGGCCCCTTGCCCCAAGGGCGCAACCTGATGGCGGCACTGATTCGGCTCGCGCATTGCCGCGATGCACAGGCGGTGGCGTCGGTGCTTGAGGCGCTGGTCAAGGAGCTGGCGCCCGAGCAGACGGGGTTGCTGGACGCCTTCCTCGTGTGGTACGAACAGGCACGCAAGCAACACGATTTGCCGAAGGTGGACTTGCCGATTCTCGACGACTTGAACGAGGGAAAGACCATGCCGAACGAAGTCATGCGCGAACAGGTCGCTCGCTGGGCAGAACAGCAACTCGCCCCGCAGTTGGAGCGGAGTCGAGCGGAAGGCCGAGCCGAAGGGCAGGTCGCGTTCATGCGCCGGCTGGCGGCGCGGAAATTCGGGGCGGAGACGGCCGAGCGCTTGGCCGGGCGGCTGGCGGAGATAGCCGACCCGGAGCGGGCGGTCGAGGTCGGCGAGTGGCTCCTCGAGTGCGAGAGCGGGGAGGAACTGCTCGACCGGGTGGCGCGACTCTGCGAGTCCACCGCCAATGGAGACGGCGCCGCGCCGAGCTGATGTCGGCGCGAACGGCGGCGCACGCCTGACGAGAACGAGCCTTTCCATTTCCTCGCTGACATTTTCTCGTCTCATGTTTACCGCCATTCCGTCACGTAGTCTGGAAAAGCTGGCAATAGTCGCCAGAACCCGCCTTGCGGAGTGATTTGACAGCCTTTCGGCGTGAGGGGCGTTCGCGATCGTTGTCTACGATGTAGGGGGTCCGTTTCAGCCGGGCGATGTAGTCATCGTTCAGCCCGTGTCGGACGGCTCCGGCGATCGTCAGCGCCAGATACCAGTCGTAGGGGTTCAGGGAATCGTCGCGGTCGGTAGAGAGATAGCAGCTCGTGGAGAGGCACTTACCATCCTTGACGAGTCGGACGGGGAAGCCGTCGCATCGCTGATAGCCGCCGTCCTCGGTGCCTTCGGCCTTGTCCAGTTCCGTTCGCTCGGATTCCAGGATCTCGAACACCACGCCGAAGGAACACTCGCCGCTCCCCGCCGAGCGTCCGAGAGTCGCCTTCCCGGAGCCATCCGTGCTTCGCTTGCTGAACTCAAGGACGTGATCGGGGGCTTCGGTGGCGCCGATGGGCTTGGCGCTCGGGCAACGAGCACGCAGACGTTCCGTCAACACGTTCGAGCCGTAGCCGAAGTAATGGAATGTCATCGCCGTATATCTGCCGTCTGGTTTGGATGCCGTACCCACCGCGTCAGCTTGCGGGGGCCGGGGGGCGGGGCGGGGTGGGCTTGGGGGAGCGCCAGATGATGGCGTCGACGATGTAGTGGTGGAAGTTGACGATCTGGTAGAGGACGAGGGTGGCGGAGAGGCCGGCGAAGAAGAGCCAGTCGATGGCCTGGAGCAGGCCG
>JAJDUQ010000088.1 GCA_022826505.1 Gammaproteobacteria bacterium | reverse complement strand
GATGGGACCGCCGGCTCTTTCGGGGGCGTCGCCGGCCGCCGATGATGGGCGAGGCCCGCACCGCCGACCGCCGCCGAGGACCCGCCGTCCCGCATGCCGCCGCCGCCACCGCCACGCCGCTCCCTGCACGCGCCGGACCCGTCCCGGCGGATAGAGGTCCGGGCTGCGCACGCCCCGGTGCCGCGCCGGGCGTTTGGTGTCGAGGGCTTGCACCGTTTTCGCCGCGGTGCGATGGTGCGCCCGTCGCCACGCCACCCATGTATCGAGGAAGTTGCCCATGCCCGAGCCTGCCCGCGCATCGCAGCCCCGCCCCGACGGGCGCGGGCAGCGCCCGGCGAGTCCCGACAAGCCTCCGGTGGAGCGCACCAGAGAGGAGCTGATGGTGGTCCTGATGCAGGACTTTCCCGCACTGACGCGGGACGAGCTCCTCGCCCTGACCGACGAGGACCTGCCTTCCATCGACGACCTGCCCCCGCCTGACCTGATGGAACAGGAAGAGGTCCTGCGGTACACCGCGTCCGCGCTGAGGCGGGTGCTCGGGCGTCATCCGGGGACGTACGTGACCTGCTACACCCTGCTCTACGACACCATCTCGCCGGACGAGCGCGGCCGGGTGCGTCCGCCGCGGGTGGAGCCCGACGTGCTGGTTGCGTTCGGGGTGGGGAGTCACCGCCGGCGCTCCTATGCGCTGTGGCGCGAGGGCAAGGCGCCGGATTTCGTGATGGAGGTCGCGTCGGTCTTCACGTGGAAGCACGACCGGGACGAGAAGCCGGCCCTGTACGAGAAGCTCGGTGTGCGAGAGTACTTCCTGTACGACCCGGTGGGCGGGCGGCTGGAGCCTCGGTTGCAGGGCCACGTGCTGCGCGGGGGCCGGTATCGGGCGTTGCGTCCGGAGCGTCTTGCGAACGGCGAGCGGGGGCTGCGCAGCGAGACGCTGGGCCTTTGGGCATATCTGGAGGGGCCGGAGCAGGCGCTTCGCTGGCACGACCCGGCGACCGGGGAGGACCTTGAGGACTACGACGAAGTCCACGCCGCGCGCGAAGCCGCCGAGACCCGTGCCCAAGAAGCCCAAGCCCGTGCCCGGGAAGCCGAGGAGGAAGCCGCCGAATTGCGGGCCCAGCTCCGCCGCTTGCGGGGCGAATCGGGCACGTAGCACCGAGCCCCGACCCGCTCCCCGCGAAGGCCGCAGTCGCGCGCCTTCCCGAGCATCCAGTGGAGCGCGACGTTCGAAAGCCCGCGCTCCCTGTGCTCGCCTACCCCGCAGCGGGTGGGTGGGTGCGCCCGATTCGCGATCACGTCGAGCGAATGTCCTACGAAGGACGGGATCGCCGGCTCTTTCGGGAGCGTCGCCGGGCGCCGATGATGAGCGAGACCCGCTCTGCCGCCCGCCGCCGAGAACCTGCCGCCCCGCATGCCGCCGCCACCACTGCCGCGCACCGCGAGGAATGCGACGCGCCGCATCCGGACACGGATCGAGGGGAGGGATCCGGTCGCGGCCCGAAAGGCGCTCAACACTGCGCTATGGAGCCCGGGGTTCGAGGCGGCCTTCGAGCGAGGGGACGTGCGGGGGTGGCCGGTGGGGGTGCTGCCGGATCTGCCGGTGCGCGCGCTCGCCGGGATACACGAGGGCATCCCGGGAGTGCTCTCAACTCCGCGCATCATCACCGACCGCATGCGTCGCGGCAAGCTGCGGGTGCGGCACCCCGAGGTGGGGATCGAGCAGTACCGAATGCTCCAGACGGCACTCGACCGCGGTGAGTTGCTCCTACACTCCCCACAGCGAGGCCGGAAGCTGACAAGCCTCATCGTACATGCACCGCGCGTGGAGGGTGGGTGGTGGCGCTATGCGATCAAGATCGATGCGAGAGGGGGAAGGCTCTGGTTGTCCACCATCCATGCCACATCCGATCGGAAGCGCGCCGACAGAGTCGCCGCGGGCGCTGATCGCGTGGTGCGCGCATGGGCGACGGAACGGTGGAGTGGCGGATAGGGGCCTGGAGGGTCGCTACACCCTCGCGACTTGCGTCCCGGCGAGCCGGGCGCGTCCCCGCTGACGCGGAGGTCGGGAAAGCCTGGCTCAGGCCCCTGCGGGGAGTATGGACTCCCGCCCCGCCCCGCGCAACACTCACTCACTGCCACTCACTCACTGCCCCCACGAACCACTTCGGGGAACCCGATCAGGTGTGGATTTTTCATGACGTGCCGGATTCTGCCGCATCATGTTTCGCAATCCTCAAGTCTCCGCCGGTTGCGGGGCGAGTCGGGCGCGTAGCCGCGAGCGCCGGCCCACCGCCCGCCCCCCGCACCGGAGCGTTTCCCCGGCACGGTCAGCAAGGTCGCCGGCCAGTGCCGTCCGGCGGATTCGCATGGTCCGACACCACACCACGCCACATCCGACGCGCCTTTCCCGGACCGGGAAGTCGGATCGCGTTGCGCTTGGCCGAGTCGGAAAGGAGGAGGGCGGAGGTCAGTCGACGCGGGTGGGGTTCTCGGGCAGGTTCTTCGGGGCGTAGGGGACCCGGCCGCCGTCCCGCCGTTCGAAGACGCTGCCGTGGACCAGCGCCCCCTCGGGGATCTTCCGCACTCGGCTTGCCCCCGTCACCTGTGGATGGGTGGGTGGGTGCGCCCGATTCGCGGTCACGTCGAGCGAATTTCCTACGACGGACGGGACCGCCGGCTCTTTCGGGGGCGTCGTCGGCCGCCGATGATGGGCGAGGCCCGCACCGCCGCCCGCCGCCGAGGACCCGCCGTCCCGCATGCCGCCGCCGCCACTGCCGCGCACCGCGAGGGATGCGACGCGCCGCATCCGGATACGGATCGAGGAGGGGGATCCGGTCGCGGCCCGACAAGCGCTCAACACGGCGCTATGGAGCCCGGGGTTCGAGGCAGCCTTCGAGCGAGGGGACGTGCGGGGGTGGCCGGTTGGGGTGCTGCCGGACCTGCCCGTGCGCGCACTCGCCAGGATACACGAGGGCATCCCCGGGGTGCTCTCAGCTCCGTGCATCGTCACCGACCGTGTCGCCCCGCGGAAGCTGGCTCGCAAGCATCCCGCGGTTACACCGGAGACGTATCGACTCCTGCAACCGGCGCTCGAACGGGGGGAGCTACTGGTACGAGGGGTGCGGGTGGGAGATCCCTATCCGAGTCTCATCGCTCAGGTGCCGCGGGAAGGGGTGGATGGATGGTGGCGATTCGCCATGCGTATCGAGACTGATTGGCGGCGCCTGAGACTCGCGACGATATTCGATCAGTCGGAGTATGCGCGACGGATCGTGCTGGGCAGCGAGGATGTGGTGGTGCTGCGCAGATGGGATCGGCGGCGGTGGGGCGGGGGGTGAGGAGCCTGGGGGGGCGCATATCCCCCGCAGCTGGCTGCCGCCGGACGAATGTCCGGAGGTGCGCTACACGCGACGCGTGCGCCGGCAATGCATGACTCAGGCTCCGAAGGAGAAGATAGCTCGTTGCCACGGCGCACGCAACACTCACTCACCACATCCATCGACCCCGAAGTGGAGGGCGGAGGTCAGTCGACCCGGGTGGGGTTCTCGGGCAGGTTCTTCGGGGCGTAGGGGACGCGGCCGGCGTCCCGCCGGTCGAAGACGCTGCCGTGGACCAGCGCCCCCTCGGGGATCTTCCGGGTTCGGCGCGGCCGCGCCTTCCAGATCCCGGTCCAGGACCGGTGCATCGTGCCGTGCGGGTCGGCCGGGCGCGCCGCGAGCCCCGCCCGGTCGACGCGAAGGCCGCAGTCGCGCGCCTTCCCGAGCATCCAGTGGAGCGCGACGTTCGAAAGCCCGCGCTCGTCGTACCAGCCGCCGACGTCGGAGTGGACGCCCGCGAACCAGACCTGCTCGATGGTCTGGCCATCGGCCGCGCCCGCCTCGTCCCACGGGCACGGCTCGAAGTCCCGGCGCCGCTCGTCGATGGCGAGCGCGTGGTATCCGAACTTCACTTCCGGATTCAGCGCGTGGTCGTGCCACCGCTTGCCCGCGTTCATCGCCAGTGAATCGACGGTGTCCCAGACTCCGATGAACTCGACCGGGCAGGCGCGCCCGAAGGTGCTCCGGAACCCCGCCGCGATGTCCTCGTTCCCCTCGGTGTTGTAGATCCTCGACGCGTACTCGACGAGGTTCTCGTGGCCGGGACCGAGGAGCCCGCACTTGTGGAGCATGCCGGCAAGGGACCGGGCAGTGAACGCGCCCCGGCTGAACCCGAAGAGGTACACCCGGTCGCCGCTCTCGTGGCACTGCATGAGCCGGCGGTACGCGTCCTCGACGTTTCGTTGGAGGCCATGTCCGGTCATCTGGTCGCCCTTGGCGCGAAGGCCTCCCTTCTCCCCCTCGTACTCCCAGCCGCCCGTGCCGACGCCGGGGTCGTACCAGGCGACCTGGTCCCGGTCCTTCTCGACGAGCTCGTATGTCTCGACCACGTTCGTGTTGTTGCGCCCGTACTCGTTGCCGGTCCCGTCGCAGCAGATGACGATGTTCTTCACTGGATCCTCCTCTCCCCGGGTGGCCGCGCGCAGTGTTATTGACCGACGCGATTCTCCGGCTATTCCTTGCTGAACGACTCTCCGAAACGAATGAATTCCTCGTTGTCCGTGAAGTGCTCCGTCAACTTGCGGCTCTCGCCATTGCACGCGAGAGTTGCGGCGAGCATGCGGCTCGCAGTGAGATACCGTTGCCTGGCCAGCCACTCTCGCGACCACGCGCAGAGATTGGAGGCGTTCAGAAGCGCCAAGCCCACGCCGTGGCGGTCGAGCACGATGAACCGTCTGTCCTCTTCCGGCGCTGTCCGGCTCAGCCACGGTCCGTGGTCTCCGGAAACGATGAAGATGGATTCGGGGTATCGCTTTCGCAAGCGATCAATGTGCTCAACGACCTTCCGTGTCTGCGGCGCCTTGTTGACGAAGTCTCGCTTGAATTCCGCCAACATCTCCGTATCGCCGGTGCGATAGGTGCCGCCGGTATGCCCGAAGGGCCAATAGATGTGGAAAGCCGAGAACAGGGGGGTTGTTGCGTTCCGCTCCGCGTGGTCGATCAGATCAATGACCGTCTCGGGCCACTCCTTGATGGTTCTTGTCCGAATCTCTCTCACCTCGGACTTGTCTCCTGTCCTTCCAGTCTCCTCCAAAAACAACCTGGAGAATATTGATTGCGAGAATTCCGAGCAGAATCCAAGCTTCCCCTTCTTCGTCGTGCAGGCAAGGGTCCGCATCAAATTGCGCACCACTCCTCTGTAGTAGTTGTCAACGTATTCACCCTTGTGCCATCCAAAATAGTCACTGGAGAATCCGGTGGAAATACTGTAGCCATTCTCCCGCAGCAATACGGTCAGGCGACTCGGCGTCGAACCCGAGAAAGAACCGTAGTTGACGCTCCTCTGGCCCAGATTGAACAACGACGCCCAGGCTATCTTCGTGGGGACGTGCTCGACGAAGCCCATGCCGCCCGCATAGATGGCGTCATCGAGTGATGCCAGGTGGTCCGCCGCAGGATTCTCGATACCCATGAATTCCTTCGTAAAAGGCGTATGCGTGAAAGAGTCCAGCATGATAACGTGAACGTTCATCTTCCTGTCCAGCTCGACCGAATCGAAGTAAAGGGACTTTACGGTCGAAACGGCAGGCTGGGCATGCCCCATGAACGCGAGAACACAGAGCAGGAGAACGGCGCACGCCGTCCAGCGAACGGCCCCGAGCCCGATGCGGAAGTAGAGGTACGTGGCCGGCAGGAGAAGAATCTTGACCGTTCTCCGAATGGCGTCCGTGTCGATCTCGATCGAGCGAACCCACAGGTCCCAGGCAAACGGAACGCTGAGAATGAAGAGGGCGGCAAGCGCAAGCCACGCGAGATCGAATCGCCGGGCCGCTGCCAGAAACAGCGACAGCGCCACGACATGCCCCGCAATCCAGACGCCGTAGAAGACGACCATATATCCGAACACGCTGTCGCTCGAGCTCCAGAACCCGAACGAGAGCATGTTGCTCGCGAAATAGAGCTGCAGAAGGACGAAGAGGCATATCGCATGCGCGGGCTTCGCCGCCGCAGCGGGGCTAAGGACGCTCGCCAGACGGACTTTCATGATCCTGTCTCCGGAATTCGACAATGATCCTCTCGGTCGGATCCAAATCGTGGACATCCACGATCGCGGCGTGCTCTCCAAGCACCCGTTCGAAGTGCTCCCGGTCGTACCGCTCGAAGATGTCATCGCGGTCGCGCAGGAGGCCCTGCACCATGGGATCCGATTTCGGGACGAATTCGATCAGGCCCTGCGGCGCCAGACCGCAGATCCATCCAACGAACTCCTCCAGGGGGATATTCCGGCCGATGACGAGATGATGGATGACCGCGAAGCAGAACACGGCGTCAACCCGCCCGAGTCGTCTCTCCAGGGACATCCGTTCTTCCCGCATCCATCCGAGGTCGGGTGACGGATTCGCAATGTCCCAGAACAGGAACTGCGCTGGCAGGGAGTCACCACGAGCTTGCCGGGCGGCCAGGTCGAGGGCGCCACCATCGGCATCGACGCCGATCACGGAGTCGGCACCGGCGTCGATGGCGACCTTTGAATACTCTCCTGTGTTGCAGCCCAGGTCCAGAAGTCGCGCCGGACCGGTTCTCGTCACGAACTCCCGGGCGATGCGCATCTTGCTCGCACGCGAGCGATCGTCATAGGAGGTGTCCACCGCGTACTTCTGCCAGTAGGTCCGGCGCCCGCGTCCCAGGCCGTCGGCATACCGCCGCAGGCCGTCGGCGAGGGCAATCAGGTTCCGGCGCGGAATGCGGCGCGGTGTCCTGATCGAACTCGCTTGGTTCGAGGCGGATTCCAGATTCCGCATCGCCCACGCCTGGGAGTGAATGTGCATCAGAACCTGCGGCCGACAGCGGGTTGAGAGGGGAAGCGCTCTGGACACTTCAACCACGTCGAGACCGTCGATTCGCCCTCTGAACCACTGGTTGAAATCGATGCCGGCGAACGCGGTCAGGCACAACGGGGCGAAGAACTGCTCGCAGAACTGCTTGTAGCCGAAAAAGGGAGCCCCTTCCTCGTACTCCGCGAACGAGAGAATATCGATGAATATCGGGCGAGAATTGATAAACTGTACGTTGAAGGCTGAGGCGTCCTTCAGCGTGTATCCATTTCTCAAAGCATCGGCGAGCAGGTCCAGGGTCAGACACGCCGCCTGCTTCAAGCTCTCGAATGGCCATTCGTAGGGATAGGTGATGAGAGGAAGTGCCGCATGCTCCACCCACATGTCCCAGGCGCCGGTATCGGCTTCCGCAACACCCGCCTCACTCGCCTCCTCTGGGGTCACCTCCCAAGTCTCGACGATGCGAGCACCAGCACGTTCCCTGAAGAAGTCCGAGTGAAGAAATGCGCGGAGACGATTCGCAGCCCGACCCGCGATGCCCCTGAAGACCCGCCCCGAAGCGAGGTAGACATGCCCTTCCGGATCCCGGAAGGAGCCGCCCGCCCTATTCGCCCGTGGGGGTATCCGCATTCCCTGGAGCGCGCGGGCTGCGTTCCGAGCCGTCAGATTCGGACTCTCGCTTGCGGTCCAGACCGAGGAAGCCCCGCACCCGCCAATACCAGTGCTTCCATGTGAGCGCGGCGCCGGCCAGAGCGGCGACCATCGCCTGGATCACCAAGCTCACGGAACCGGGATCGAGGTAGGCGTGTGCGGCTCCGGGCGCCCCGATCAAGGACACAAACGTTGTGAGACCGACAGCGAGTTTCATGTTCGAGAATATCCTTGACTGGCCCGTCGGAGGTTCGGCAGCCATGCGCGTTCCGGGTGCAGGGTGAACTCGTGCTCGTTTCGCCATATCCAATGGCCTCTCCATTGGGCCGCCTCTCCGAATGCAACCAATTCGCAGCGGAAGGTTACTTGTACCGTCACTCGGAGGCAACGATGAGTCATCCGATGACGCGCGAACCCACGCAGAGGTACCGGAATCCGACGCAAGATCAGCCTGGAGGCCAAATCGAGCGCAGCCAACAAGTGCCGGGCCATGGCGCTTCGGCAGCCTGCCTTGCCTTCGGTACGGCAGGCTGCCGTCAGGCATGAACAGGGCGGACGGAACGCGTCTTGCAGGCCGTTGCGTCACTGTGGCGCGCAGAATGTGTGCGGAGTTGGGGCCTCGATCCGGAGGCGTCATGTGCCGGCGTCGGCGAGGGCCTGTTCGTAGACCCGGAGGGTTTCCGCGTGGATGCGTTCGGCGGCGAACTCCGTCTCGGCACGCCGCCGGCCCTCCGCCCCCATCGCGGCCCGGCGGGCGGGGTCGTCGACGAGCGAAACAATCGCCTCGGCGAGCGCGCGGGCGTCGCGGGCGGGGACGAGCAGCCCGTTTCCGTCGTGGCGCACCACCTCCCGGCAGCCCGGAACGTCAGTCGCGACGATGGGCCGCCCGCATGCGGCGGCCTCGAGCAGGGTCAGCGGTATGCCTTCCCCGTAGGTGGGAAGCACCGCCACGTGCGAGCGGGCCAGAATTTCGTCCACGTCGTTGCGCTGTCCCAGCCACTCGACGACGCCGTCCGCATGCCAGGACTGCACCTCCTCCAATGAGAACGAGGTGGGGTTCTCCTCGTCCGGCGCCCCGACCAGCGTGAACGTCACGTCGCGACGCAACGCATTGACCAGTGACGCCGCCTCCACGAACTCCCGTACGCCCTTGTCCCACAGCAGTCGGGAGACCATGGTCACGCGGACGGTCCCTTCCTGCTCCGGCGCGGGGCGGAAGCGTCGGATGTCCACGCCCGCCCCTCGGACGAGCGAGATGCGGTCAGGCTGAACTCCGAGGGACTCCACGAACCTCGTATTCTCCAGGTTCTGCGCCACCGTCCAGGAACGCGGCCGGCGCAGTGCCCAGCCGAGCGCCGGCCGCAGGATTGGTCTCGCAACGCGCGCCTTCGGATGGTCCGACAGCAGCACGGTCCCGAGTCCCGTGAGTGCGTTGACCACTGCCGGCACTCCCGTCCGGGCGGCGGCCACGGAGCCGAGCACGACTGGCTTGAGCGCGACGTGATGGACGAGATGCGGCGCCCAGCGCCGGTACACGTCGCAGAGCACCCGCACGGTGCCGAGATTCGTCCACGGTGAGAGCCGTCCGCGGGCGAAATCGACATCGACGAGGCCGAGCCCGAGCGCCCGGATTCGGTCGCCGTACTCGCCGACGCGGGTTACCACCGTCACCTCGTACCCCGCATCGCGAGCCGTCGTTGCAAGTCCGATCCGGTGCGACCACAAGTACCAGTCTTCAGTGACGACGATCATCAGCCGGCGCTTCCTGTTGCCGGCCCCGGCTTCCGGCAATTCGACATTCGCATCTCGGGAATCGTTCCGATTCCATCCCGGCCGCGCTGCGTCCCTCTCCCTCGACGGTTCCGTTCCGAATCGCCGTCTTGCGGCGACGTGTTCCGCGGCCGCGCACCCGAAGGCAAACGCGGCGAAGAACCAGAACAGTCTCTGGAAGGCGAAATCGTGGACCAGGTTCCCGGCGCCCCAGCAGATCAGCGCCATCACGAGACCCACCCCCCAGTCCCGGCTGCGGGGGTCGCGCATCAGGCGCCAGGCGCCCAGGGCAAGCCAACCGAACGCTGCCAACCCTGTGGCAAGGCCGACGGCACCCATCTCCGCCATCAACCAAATCGGTACCGAGTGGAAGACCAGGTAGTGCCCCTTTTCGGCAAGCTGACCCGCCACGTAGGCGCCAAGTCCGTGGCCGAAGAGCGGGCGTTCGAGCCAGTACCGCCAGCCATCCGCGAAGGTCACCCAGCGAACGGAGTCCGACCCGACCACCGACTGAACTCCCCGGATCGGAAACGCCCCGGTGCCCGGAGCATTGTCAAGAAGGGGTATGTTGGCGATTGCAGCCGCGGCCAGAGCGACAAAGACCGTCGCGACGAGGACCGCCCCGAGCGTGCGATGGCGCTCCTGCGGTGAAGCGAACGCCACGGACAGGACGAGCAAGACCGCGAACATCCCGAGCGCGGTCCGCGACCCCGTGAAGAAGACCACGAGTCCGGTCAGGAACAGAACGGCAACCAGCCAACGCCTGTCGGACCCGAGCACGCCGAATCGGTGCGCGAGAATCGCGGCGAGCGCGGTCATCGCCATCTGGAACCCGAACGTGTTCACGTTGTAGGCATACCCCTCCAACGGATAGGTCAACACTTCCTCGGGCGGAGGAAACCCGAACTTCAGAAACACCAGAAAGACCAGTTGCAAGACGGCGACGACAGTTCCGGCCGCCACCAGCACGCGGAGTATGAGCCAGCGCGCGCGCTCGGCGTCGAGCATGGCGACGGCCAATCCCAGCGCCACGTAGCCGAGTATGACCAACCATCCGAAACCGCGGTTGAGCAGCGCCCATGGGGTCGCTCCGAAATTCGCATAGCCGAGCAGGAGCCCGTAAGCGAGAAGGAGGGAAAGCAGAATCAACGCCGCGATCAGCGGTCGGGGCAAGCCGGAGAATCGGTCCCGCGATCGAATCGCCAGCAGCAGGAATGAGCCGAGCCCGATCAGGGCCAGGAGATCCGCGACATTCGCGGTCACCAGCCCATCACCACCCTGTACCCGCATCTGAAAGAAGATCGTCACCGCGGCCAGTGCCGCACATCCCGTCACCAGTCTTGCGTCCCAGTCGGGCGATGCGGGGTCGACCTTCACGGGTGATTCCGGGACGCGGCCGGGGAGCAGGAGGAGACCGGGACACGCAACCACCAGGTTCACGACGAACGAGCACACGCCCACGAGGAGCCCGGCCGCCAACGCCATTGAAGGATCCACCCCAACGGCACCGAAGGCCGCAACCGCGCTCAGCTCGCGAATGCCCCAACCGCCGAGGCTGAAGGGCAATCCGGCCGCGAACGTCACGATGATCGCGGCAGCGACGATCTCGTGAGTCAGGGCCTCGTGGCCCAGGGCGAACAACGCGGCGACGTAGCTCGCGAGCATGAAGCAGTGGGCCACAATCGTCAGAAACCCAACGCGCCAGAACCGCCGGACGCCTCGCGCTGCAACGGCAACCGCGCGTGTGGCCGTTCCACGGCGGCTCACCGCCACGCCGGCGACGGCAGCGGCCAGCGTCATCCCGCCGACAAGCGACACGAAGTAGGCGCCCCCGTGAGAGGAATCGAAGCCGAAATGCGGCAGGAGGTACCACGCTGCGATCAGGCCCGCCGTTCCCAGCAGCGCGGCCGCAAGGAGACGCTCGAAGAACGTTGCGATGACCGTCGCGCCGAACGGCACGCCGGAGGAAACCAGCACACCCGCCCGGCCGAGGCTCTGCCCGAGGATATTCAGGACGAACTGGTTCCCGAGGAGGCCGACCGAGAATGCGGCAACCAGCCTCTGCCATGCGGGAGAGTAGCCGAACCCGCCGAGCAGGAAACGAAACCGCACCATCGCGACGAACGCATTGCACAGCAACATGACGACGGCGAGCGCTGCGTGGCGAGGATCGACTCCGCTCAGCGCCGCCCCGACCGCCCCGAGGTCAACGGCACGAAGCGCCAGCACCATGCACACCACCGTCGCCGCGATGACCAGCGCGGTCCGTACGCGTCGCCTGGTATCCGAACCGGCGGGTCGATCCGATTGTTGGGCGTCGATCGGCCGCAGCGTCGATTCAGCGTTCCGCGCGAGCCCGTCGGCGAGCGGCCTCGGGGCAGCGCCGCGTCGGCGGTCGCGCGTGCCACCGGCCAGGACAAGCTCGCCATAGAGCGCACGATGGGTCGCTATCATCGCGGCTAGGCCGTACCGGCTCGCCACACGTCGCCGCGCCGCGGTACCGAGCTCCACTCTACGGTCGCAACCCTCCCGCCGCAGCCGGTCCCACGCCGCCGCCAGGGCTTCCGCATCCCGGGGGGGAACGACGAGCCCGGTATCGCCGACGATGGATGCGCTGTCGCCAACGTCCGTCGCGACGCACGGCACGCCGCAGGCCATCGCTTCGGCGAGGACATTGGAGAACCCTTCGCCGAATGCGGAGCTCAGGGTTGCAATGTCGAGCGCGGCATGGATTCGGCCGATGTCCTGTCGTTGGCCCAGGCGCACGAATCGCTCACCGATCCCCGACGCCTTGATCATCCGGTCCAACCGCGACCCCTGCCGGCCGGTTCCCGCCCCCACCAACACGAACCGGGCCTCGGGTGCGGTCGCAGCCAACTCGACGGCCGCCTTCACGAAGTTCTCGTGGTCCTTCATCGGATCGACCCGTGCGCACATGCCGACGACGAAGTGCTCGTCGCCGAGACCCATCTCGGCCCGCACGGCCGAGCGCTCATTCGGCCCGGGTCGGAAACGGTCCACATCAATGCCGTTCGGCACGACCCGGTACCTCGGCGGCCGATATCCCATCCGCTCATGCACCGCGCGGCCGGCTTCGGAGTTGTAGGTCACCAGGTTCGTCTTCGAAGACAGGAACGGCAACGGCTTCGCCACGTAGCGGGCGCTCCACGCGTAGCGCCGCATGTCCATGTCCGAGCACCTGACTCCCCAGACAAGCCGGGTCCTGCTCCGCCGTCCCGAGAGAGCGAGCGCGAGCGTCGCGAGGAGGGCGGCGTGGTAGAGCCAGCCATGCACGACCGCCGGTTTCTCGAGCCGGATGATGCGAACGAGGCGCACGAGTCCGCCGAGCACGTCTCCGATTCCTTCGATGCCAAGCCCGTGGACCGGGATTCCCGCCTCTTCGAGGTTCGCGCGCAGGGCGCCTCCCGACTTCAGGCTCACCACCCGATGGGAGATCGGGCCGGCCGAGTCGCCGGTCACGAGCCGGGTCAGCACCGTTTCCGCACCGCCGACATCAAGGGAAGTGATGACGTGCATCACCTCGATGGGCGCATCGGGTGACGTGTCGCGGCGGGGGTCGACCGATGGCAAGGGGTCGCCGCTCCTCGCCGTCGTGTCCTTGGGGCTCATGTTCGGTCCAGGTGTCCCGCTGGAGGAATCGACCCGACGCAACCCGAGGCCGTCAGCGGCCGAGCGCCTGCCCCAGGGCGTGAACGACCCGGTCCACGTCGCCGTCCTCCATCGCGGGGAACAGCGGCAGCGAGAGGCAGCGTTCGAAGTACGCCATCGCGCCGGGCAATGACTGCTCGCCATAGCGCCGCCGGTAGTAGGGCTGGCGATGCACGGGGATGTAGTGCACCTGGGTCCCGATCCCGCCGGCGCGCAACGCGTCCATCACCCGCCGGCGCGACGTGCCGACGGCGGCGAAGTCGATGAGCGCCACGTAGATGTGCCACGCGGGCACGCATCCTTCCCGCCGCGCAAGCGGCCGGGCCAGGGGGGCAAGGGTCGCAATTTGCGCATCGTAGGCCGCCACCAGCCGCCGGCGTCGATCGGAAAAACGTTCGAGCTTCCCCAGTTGGCTCAAGCCGAGGGCGCAGTGGATGTCGCTCGCCCGGTAGTTGAGGCCCGGAACCGTCATCTCGTAGTGCCACGGATTCACGGCACCGCCCGCGTCGAACGCGAGCGCATGTTCGGTGAACGCCTCCGAATCCCGCGTCATACCGTGATTGCGCAGCCCGCGGGCACGTTCCAGAAGCGCGCGGTCCTGGCCGGTCAGGGCGCCACCCTCCCCCATGGCGACGGTCTTCACGGGGTGGAACGAGAAGGCCGCGAGGCCGCCGTGCTCCGCCTGCCCGATCCGCGCCTCCCCTCCATCGCGCGTCTCCCAGGTCGAGCCGAACGCGTGGCACGCATCCTCGACGATGACGATGTCGTGCGCGCGCGCCAGCGCCACGATCTCGTCCATGGGGGCCGGCTGGCCCGCGAAGTGCACGGGAAACACCGCACGGACCCGCCGGCCGCCCGCATTCCCGATGGCAGCGGCCATGTGGTCCGCGCCCATCAACCCCGTGTCGGGGTCGACGTCGGCGAACAGGACTTCGGCGCCGGTCAGGCGAACCGCGTTGGCGGTGGCGAGGAACGTTACCGCCGGCACGACCGCCGCGTCGCCCGGACCGAGCCCGACGCTCATGGCCGCGAGGTGGAGCGCCGCGGTGCCGCTCGAGCAGACCACCGCGTCGGGTGCGTTCACCACCTCGGCGAGCGCGCTCTCGAATGCGGCAACGATGGGGCCGGTCGTCAGAAAATCGCCGCGCAGCACGGCCACGACCGCAGCGATATCGTCCTCGCCCACGCAGTGCCGGCCATAGGGAAGACGGGTGCTCACGCCTGGCGTAACAATTCCTGCATCCGACATGGGTCCAGCCACTCGTCGTTGGTGTCGCTTGCGTAGCGGAAGCCTTCCGGAACCGGCTCCGCGTCGGGAAATGCGCTTGGCCGGAGCGCGCGCACGAATGGCGGCTCGATCACGTACCGATCGTCAAGTACCGCCGTCGTGCGGCTGTCGTCCTCGGCAATCATCAGCTCGTGCAGCTTCTCGCCCGGGCGGATGCCGATCGTTCGTTGCGGCAGATCCGGCGCGAGGCAGCGGGCGAGGTCGGCTATCCGCATGCTCGGAATCTTCGGTACGAAGATCTCTCCGCCCGCCATCATCGGCAGGCACGAAAGAACGAAGTCCACACCCTGCTGGAGGGTGATCCAGAACCGGGTCATGCGTGGATCGGTGACGGGAAGCTCCGTTGCGCCTTCGGCGATCAGGCGACGGAAGAGGGGAATGACCGAGCCCCGTGAACCGACGACGTTGCCGTAACGCGCCACCGAGAAACGCGTCCCTTCGTGGCCCGCGAGCGCATTGCCGGCGATGAACAGCTTGTCGGCCGCGAGCTTGGATGCGCCGTAGAGATTGATCGGACTCGCCGCCTTGTCGGTGGAGAGCGCGACGACCTTCTCGACCCCGGCGTCGATGGAAGCCTGGATCACGTTCTCCGCCCCCAGCACGTTGGTGTGAATGCACTCGATGGGGTTGTACTCCGCGGTTGGCACGTGCTTGAGCGCCGCCGCATGGATCACGATGTCGATTCCCCGCATGGCGATGCGCAACCGGTCACGATCCCGGACGTCGCCGATGAAGTAACGCAGCGACCTGTGCTCTCGAAGCGGCAGGCAGCGCTCCATCTCGACCTGCTTGAACTCGTCGCGCGAGAAGACCACGAGTCGGCGCGGGGCATGGCGAGCGACCAAGGTCTCGACCAGCCTCCGGCCGAACGAGCCCGTACCTCCCGTGATCAGGATGCCCTTTTCGTCGAGCTCGACGACGCTGGAGTTGAAGTTCCTCATCCGATGTGCGCCCTGCTACGCTTGGGTGATGGACATCGAGCCGCCTGCGGACCGCGCGTGAGCGCTACCGACCTCGTCAAACGCAGCATCTTCCTGACCTGCCTCTACTACCTGCTGGACGACCGGCGCGCCCGGCGCCGGCTTGCCCGCGACGATCTCGTGACCCGCTCCGGCACCCGGCACGCCACCCTCTCTCTGGATGAATCCATCGAATACATCGACCGGGTGTTCCGTGACTACCTGGAGTACGGGGGGCTGACCCGCTTCCACGGCCGGGTCGCCGAAATCGGGCCGGGAGACAATTTCGGCGTCGCGCTGCGCATGCTCGGCGACGGCGCGACGGAAGTTCACACCATCGACCGCTACCGTCCGCTCCACGACGATTCGACGCAGCATCGAATCCATCGGGCGCTCGCGGCGCGCCACGGGTTGAACGGTCTGCTCGCCGACACCGGAGCGGAAGGGCGCGCGATTCGCGGCCTGACGCCCCACTGGGGTACACCGGCCGAGAGCTTCTTCCGGGGAGGCGGCACGAAGTTCGATCATATCGTGAGCCGCGCGGTGCTGGAGCATCTCTACGACCCGCTTGGGGCGCTCGACGACATGGCCGCTTCGCTGGCCCCCGGCGGCACGCTGATCCACCGCATCGATCTGCGCGACCACGGCATGTTCAGGGGGCACCATCCGCTCACGTTCCTGACCATACCCGATGCCCGGTACCGCGCCATGACCCGCGGTGCCGGACGGCCGAATCGCGTGCTGTTTCCCGCCTGGCGGAACTGGCTCGACCAGTCCCGGCTCACGGGGTCGCTGCGGATCACTCGGCTCGCCGGGGTGGACGGTGAAATCGCCCCCGCGGAGTGGAACGATATCGACCCGGCGATGCGCCGGGCTGCGCTCGAGACGGTGCGGGCCATCAGACCGCGCCTGGCCCCGAGTCTCGCGCAATTCAGCGATCGGGACCTCGCGGTGAGCGGCTGCGTCCTCGTCGCCGGAAGACGTGCTCACGACAGCCCGACCAGCGCCCTGAACCGCTCCAGCACCCGGTCGCGCTCGTAGTGCTCGGGCAACATCGACGGCCGCATTCGGGTGACGGGCGACGGGACCACCTCCTCCATGGCGTTCCGGAAGGCATCCCCCCACGCGGCGACGGTCACCGCTCCTGGCGGCGCTGCGGCGGCGACTTCCGCGATACCGCCCGATTCCGGAGTCGCAATCACCGGCGTTCCGCAGGCCAGCGATTCGAGCGCGACGTTCGGCAAGCCCTCCCAGCGGGACGGGACGAGCATCGCATCGGCACCCGCAAAGGACGGCCAAGGTTCCGACTGGAAGCCCGCGAACCGGATTCGATCAGCCGCGCCGCACGCCCGGGCACGTTCTTCCAGCACGGTGCGGTCGGGTCCGTCCCCGAACAGCCACAGCCGGTCGCACGCGCTGCCGGAGGCAAAGAGGTCAATCAGCCGGTCGAACCCCTTCTGACGGGTCAGGCGGCCGGCCGCGACGAAGCGTCGGCCAGGACCGGGGTCCCGGCAGGGTGAGTATGTGCGCAAGTACGCGCTATCGACAGGGTTCGGCAAGACTATTGTCCGTTCGGATGGCACACCGAATCGCTTGTACATTTCCTCCGCCATGGACCGGTGCTGGCACAGCACCAAGTCGGCCGTCGGATAAAGAAGTCGGTAGGCGCAGCGCATCATCGCGGGCGCTTGTATCCGCCCGCGTCTCAGGCTCAACGATGGCGTATTCGCTTCCCGGATGAGGATCCGCGTGCCGGACGGCAGCAGCGGTCGCATGGCAAGCAGCGCGAGATTGACGTGCCCAAAGGTGGACAGCACCACGGCCGGATGCGTCGTCCGCAGCCAGCGCAGCAGGGCCGGCCATGCATGGCGAAGGCGTGGGCGGCTGAAGTCGTGGATATCCACGCCAGTCGACGCCAAGGAACGAAGCGGCCCGCAGGAATCGAGCGCGGCTATTGCTACTCCTTCCGATGCGAAACTCGAGAGCAACGATATGGCTACACGTTCCGCGCCTCCTCCAGCGAATGACGGCAGAACCAGAGCGATACAGGTCAACGGGTACCTCCATTGTCAATGCGGCCGATGGATAACGGCGACGACACGGCTATCTCACCAGCGAATCGTAGATGCATTGGATCCGCTCCACATGGACCGTGACGGAATGTGTCGTTAGCGCCCAAGTCTTGGCCGCGGAAGTGATGGATTTCGCCAACCGTGGGTTTGCGTGCAACTTCACCACAGTGTCGGCAAACGCCAGTGCATCGTCCGCTGGCACCAACAGTCCCGTCTCTCCGTGGCGGATGGCTTCCCTGTTGCCTCCGTCATCAGCGGCCACTACCGGCGTTCCGCACAGCATCGCTTCTACCAACGTTCTTCCATAGGGCTCCCTCACGGCCGGCGCGATCAGTACGTCGCATCCCATCATCCAAGGTTCGATGGGAAATCTGGAACCCATGAGAAAACACTGGGATGTAAGTCCATGCTCCGTAATTGCGTCGTTTACCTTTCGGACCAGGTCCTTCCGTTGGACTCCATCGATGTTACCGAACATGGGAAAGGCAACGTGGTTACCGAGTCGTTCTCGCAACAACGCTGCTATCTTGACAAACAGAAGAGGTCTCTTTCGCTCGACGAAGTCGGAGACATATCCAACAACCGCAATGGTGCGGTCTGTCAAGCCAGCGTCCCGAAGCAGCTTTTGTCGACATGCTTTGCGATTATGCGGCAATCGAGGTGGACGGAAAGGATTGGGTACGACGGCTGTTCTGTTCGCAATGTGGGCAGGGAAACCATCACGGCAATATTCGGAAACCGAAAGTATTGAATCTGCAAAGAAAGATGAATATGCGATGTTTGATTGACTGATATTTCTCAAATGAAGAACGAATTTGGATAGCGACATTTTGCTGACCGGACCCCAGAGAAAATGCATGCGTGCGTCATGCGTGTGGACGATATCGATACTCAGACGACGAAGGAATCGAGTCAACCCAGGACTGACCAAGAGCGTCGCTAGGGAGTACCTCCTGAATCGTCCGCGAAGTGGGTCAGGGCTCAAATCTGGCAACTGAATGGCGGGAATGCCTCGGTCTTGCAAATAGGACCCCAAGATTCCCTTCCGGTGGAGAGCAATAATTGGTTCAAATCGGGTCGTGTCGAGTCCCTTGGCAAGCTCTAGTGCTGATATGTGACTGCCGCCAATACTATCGCCTACAAAGGGAAACAGTACGCGTCTTGCGGTATTGGTAGAAGAAGCCGTATCGCCTCTCATAAAGGGCCCACTCTTTTCCGGGAAGACATGAGGAGCACAAGACATGTCCACATGGTAACGCCTGGAAAGTTGAGTCGAATCCAAAGTTGTCTCTTGTATCTCGATCCCGAATAGCCTTGTTTATTCAAACCTCGTGCATTCGAAAGTTCCACAAGTGGCTGCGTTGCTGATGCGGAAACACGAGAAGCATGCTCAACAGTCAATTGGCTCATCCATGAGTCGCACAATTTCATCGGCGATGGCGATCGCGCCGGCGTTACGGAGCTCCGATGAATGCGTATGGTAATTTCCCCACAGCAGGGTCGATGGCATGTCGAATGATTCCGCCAACATAGCCGCAATATAGAGCGATAGTGTTCTGTCCGAAGCGGGCGGCGAGGAAAGGAGGGACCTGATGGCAAGGTGAATGCGGCTCAGGTCTTGCTCATGTACGATGCCCTCCGCGATCGGTAGAAAGGGCGAATCGCCTACAATCAGCGCCCGTTTACCCAATTGAATTGCTTCCCAAGCGGCCGTTCCCGTGATCACGGCAGTCACATGAGCTCTCTTGATAAGTTCAAACGTGGAGTGATTGGGACCCAGGAGTGTGACCCGAGGCATCTTTGCGATCTGCCGGTAGAATCCTCTTGGGCGCCTGCCGAGCATGGGAGCGTGCTCTTTGACGACGAGCTGCATCTGCGTCGGCACGGCCTTCGCCAGTGCCTCAATCACGGCGAGCTGGTCCGTGTGCCACGGAGACAGCACCATAGTCGAGGCTTCGGGATCGACATGGAGCGGAAAATAGACGAAGGAAGAAGGCAGGTCATCACTTGGCGAGAACCACCGACGCCCCGCGAAAATTCGTCGCCACGCAATCCACACTTTGAATGACAGCCGCGCTACATCGAGTCCCGGCCACCGTCCTCGGGAGATTTCCTTCAGGCAGTGAACGGGCATATAGATCAGCTCGCGAAGTAGGCTGGACGTTGTAGCATGGCGAACGTAGCCCGGCTCGCTTGGGTTCGTCCGAAAGGTTGCGAGTTGACGCCGGGCCGTCTCGATGGACGGCTGCATGAATGGTTTTCGTCCGTCCCGTGCGCGTTCGAACCGGCGGGCGACCCGAGCCAACCGGCCAGCCGCATCATCGTCGACCGTATATCTGTTTCCGATCCGAGTATGAGTTAGTCGACAGAATGGGATATTCCGCATCTTGCATAGTTCCGCCAACGCGACAGCAGGCGCACTGGCTACTGCATAACTGAAAACGACGTCCGGCTCGGTTTCTCTTAGGACATCGTCGAGAAAATACACTAGTCCGTTGATGTAACGTTGGGCAGCCTTTACCGTATCGCGGAAAGCCATGCGTCCCGCACGATGTGTTGGTCTGAGAAGCCCGCCTCGAACGAACCCGCGCCCGAAGGCTCGATCCGCAGTAATGATGCGTCCGAATGCGCCAGCCCCCAGAATCTCCTCGATATGCTCCAGCTCCTTGGCTGAAGCTTCCCTCTTCACCCACGCCGCTTCCCCCTCTTGGAGTTGCCAACACCGCCCCCCAAGAGCCTTCAACTCAGTCGAAACGCGATTAAAGACATCTCGTGGTCCCGCGCACAACCCATGCACGCGGCCTCCATTGCACTGGTGGGCAACCGCGCGTGCCACATCGCGACCAAACCCGTCAAATTTCGGAGCGAAAAACATGAGTACCGATCTTCTCCTCATATTTGCGTTTCACTTCTCACGCTATAAGGTCTACAGTTCGCCACTTTCCGAGCGCCAGCGATGGAGCGGATGCCCCCTTCCCACGGCGTCACGATGCGCCAAGAGGACACGCACCTGGTGTGCGGTCAGGGGACAAGGGAAGCGTCCATGGACAACGTTAGCATCATCAGCCTCGACATTTCAAAGAGAAGCTTCCAGGTGCATGGAACGACGGCGGACGGGGCGCCTGTGCTGCGCCGCAAGCTCACGCACGCGAAAGTACTTGAGTTCCTCGCGTCGCAGTCGCCGTGCCTGGTGGTGACGGAGACATGCGGAGGCGCGCATCACTGGGGGCGAGAGATTCAACAGCTCGGGCACGAGGTGCGGCAGATCGCACCGATCTACGTCAAGGCGTTCGTGAAGCGCGACAAGAAAAGCGATGTGCGCGGCGCGGCGGCGATCGTGGAGGGGGCTCAACGCCCGACGATGCGGTTCGTGGCGGTGAAGACGCAGCAAGCCCAGGCCCGTTCGATGGTGTACCGAATGCGCGGGCTGCTGGTTCGAAGGAAAGCGCACCTAAACCCGCCAGTCACTGAATCTTCAGATCCAATGCATACTACCTCGACTCCGTGCAACGTCGGTGGCTCCTGACTTTCGCCGAGTTTTTCGGCCGACTGCCGACCCTTTCTAAGAAATCGACACTTCTCTTTCCCTTCGAGGTGAGCAGAATCTGTACTTGTTGGCCCACTGCAAGGTCGGCAGAACGAGGAGAAAAAGGTTCCGCACCGGCACCAGGAAAAAAAGTAATCTCCCCGACTTTTATGACTTTGCCAGGAAGCAGATATAGATCAACACGGCAAAAAGGAAAGTCTCTGGACAAAGCACGCGCAATGTCGAGAGCTTCGGGAAGACATTCTGGTCTATCAATCGCATTTGGGTATCGAGGGAACTTTAGTCCAAAATCCAAAAAAATCCAATCTGGCGAGTAAAGCTGCCGCATATGATCCGAAAAACGATCCATGTCAACTTGAATCATAAATGGATTCCCAAAAACACAGAAAAACTTGAAATCCATTGGAACCCTTTGTTGGGCATCCAGTAACAGTTTCTCCTGTATGACTTTTCTCTTTATTCCACGATATGTTTCCTCCCTGCTCATCTTGTAAAAATCCGTCTTCAGCCATTTGGTGATGCGGAAAATCTCGGCACTATTGAGTTGCCTTGAGACACGCAAGATGATGACTTCACCGCTCAAATGACTTGGTTTTATGATTGTATTTTGCTCAAAGATTCTATCGACCATTTCGTCGACGCTGGAGAATACGCATACGCTTGGAACGATCAGAGTTTCGTAGCCCTTCTCCTTCAACCAGTCCTTGAAGAGCACTTTGTCGGAAATGCGTCGCGCGAGTTCGAGGTTTCCAGGAAAATTTCTTTTGTTGGCCAAGATGTATTCGTTAAAGGTCCTGGGACAGGATACGTTCGGAAAATAACCTAGTCGCTGCCATGCATGAATCAAATTGAGCGAGTTGTCGAGAACAACCCCGGTAGGAAGTGTCCTTTTCAATTTCTTAATGAATGACCGCATTAGTGTATTCCATACCCTTCCAAACATAACTTCAACCTCAAACGACGAACATACGAGTTGCGGGACTTTCAGTGGTAAAGTCAGATAACTTGGAACTCGATCCGGGGAATTCGGGTAGAATGGATGATGGTAGGATTGGATTCGGCCTCGTTGCGGTACTGGGTGGCGTGGTGTTCAAAAAGTAGGAATTCGCGGAATCCGTCTGTGACTCCGCGTTCTTAAGGCTAGTCAAGGACAGGGTAGAACAAGATAATGTAGATAACTGGCTCGGGAAGGTCGCTGTGAATGCGTTTGGACTGGGCATGGTAGCATAACCGTGTCTACCGAGGATCTGGATCCAGGGTGTCGAGAATTCGAGATGCTCGGGATCGCCACGTATAGCGGGACTCGAAATTGGCAAGTGCGTGCTGGCCCAACTTACGCCGTTCTTCCGGGTTCTCCATCAGCCGTTGGACCGCACGTATCCACCCGGCGAGGTTGTCTGGATCCACAAGAATAGCCGTGTGCCCTGGAACCAACACTTCCCGAATAACTGCAATGTCGGAGGCAACAATGGGTTTCGCGAAAGACATGTACTCGAAAATCTTCATCGGCGATATCCAGCGCGAAATATCGCCACTGCCTCCAGCGACGGCGATTTTTTTCTGGTATGGAGCGATGGCAACATCGAACTTCCGATAAAACTCTGGAAGTTCACTGGGTGGACGATGTCCATGAAAGGTCAAATTGTCCGGAGGCATCAACGCCTTGAGTCGGGCGATATCTTCCGACCGTCCTCCAACCAGATGAAAATCCATACCGGGCAAGGCCCGGGCGATGTCTATCATCAATTCCCCGCCTCGTCCAGGGTAGAGATGCCCTACATGTCCGATCTGCAAGCGTGAATTCGGCGTGTTTTCGAAACTCTCTGTTTCGATCTTGTCGGCTCCATCCGCAGCCACGATGACCCTGCGGGCAGACAAATGAGGGTATGCGGAGAGGTATGCCGTTCGGAGCGCCTCGGAGATGACGACAAGCCCGAGAAAGCCGGAGTGCTCGAACAGACGACGGTGAACTGTAGAAACTCTTGGATCGGCTGGCAGTTGATGGCTCTCGAAGATAAAGCGGTGGCCGGAACCAAGAGAGGCCAGCAACCATTCGGCATTTCGTGCGTAGAGTAGCGAACTTTTTCCGACTTCATGTCGCACCACGAACCATGCATGCAGCAACTGCGCAGCATATCCGGTGGGGAGGCCGAATCTGCGTAGCGCCATGAGGAGGCGAGGGCCGGTCCGGTCGTTGAAACGATAGCGCTGCAGGGCAAAATTTCTGGGTGCTGCATAGTATCGGAATACCTCGGCGTCATCGGCGCCCGTACCCGCAATGGCGTGCAGCGTTACCGTATGTCCCAAACTGGCCATGGCTGCACTCATACGCATTACGTGCACGGCGTTCGCACTATTGGAGATGATCTCGCTCGTGGAAAGGTAGTCTATACGCATTACTCTGGCTCGGTGCTGGATGCGAAGAGGACGATACTGCACTCAAGGCTCACGGTTCGATGGGAATAGTCGCGAGCAGGGTGTTTGTCACGGTCAGCCGTGAACACCTGCCACCCGCATCTTTGCTTGGTCGACCACGGTTTCGAGCGCGACGCGACCCTCATTTACGCGGTAGACGATATCCGCCGCCCGCATCATTGCGGGCTGGTGGGAAATCGAGAGTACTGTGACCTTGCCGGTCAGACGCCTGACTGTCGCCACGATGCCGGCCTCGGTCTCCGGATCCAAGGCAGTGGTCGCCTCGTCCAGAATCAGCAGCGCTGGATCGTGAATGAGCGCACGGGCGATAGCGATGCGCTGTCGCTGGCCGCCGGAGAGTTTTGCGCCCCGCTCGCCGACCATTGTGTCCATGCCGTCCGGAAGGGCTGCCACGAACGCCCAGGTTCCGGCGCGGCGGAGTGCTGTCTCCACCTCAACGCGGGAAATCTCCGCGTCACCGAGCGTGACGTTGGCCATGATCGTGTCGTGGAAGAGAAACGTCTCCTGCGGAACGTAGCCGATCATGCCGCGCCAGGCCTTTGTGTTGACGTCTCGCATGGGAAGGTCGTCGATCCAGACCTCGCCGCGCTGGGGTCGCAAGAGCCCGACGATGAGGTCGGCAACGGTCGTCTTGCCGGCGCCCGACGGTCCGACGACAGCGATGAACGCCCCAGCAGGCAGGGTCATCGAGACGCCTTCCAGAACATCCCCGCGACCGTAGGAGAAGCTTACCTCCCGGAGGGAGACCGCCGAGGCAAGCCGGGGCGCTGAGCCACCCGGGCCGGATTCCCGCGCCCCTTCGGCAGCCGCAATCGTGGACTGCAGAAAGGCGAAAGCTGGTTGGCTCGCCGCGACGGACTGGTAGTGGCTTTGTAGTTGACCCGCTCTTTGCAGCGTACGCGCGAACAGCAACACCAGAACAAACAGACTGTCAACCGGCTCGCTCCAGATTGCCAGGAAGAAGTACAGCCCGCCCGCGATTGCTACGATACGGATAATTTCGTGCAACTCCACGACCGCCTCACGGCTCACGATCATTGTTCGTTGCGCGCGGTTGATCCCGCGAACGTCTGCTTCCATCAAGGGGCCGAGGCCACCTTCGCGGGCCATTGCCTTCAGCGCCTTCATTCCGTCCAGGCCTTGTAAGAGGCGCGTCATGAAGGACTTCTGAAGCTCGGTCTGGCCCCTCCCCGCTCGGCGGCTAAGTGCGACGAATCGGCTCAGTGTCACCATTCCGAGCGTGCCTACCACGAGTGCGGCAATCGAGGCTTCGAGGGATATCGCGATGGACAAGCCCGAATAGATGATTAGTTGAATGCTGCCGGCCAGAACACGGCAAGCCTGAATATATGCAGAGGCGGCACGTGCCGGCTCGACGCTCGCGGCGCTCGAGAGGTCGCCGGTGTGCTGGTCCACGAAATGCCGCCAGTGGGCATCCAGAAGTGCGCGGATCATCCTGAGCCGAAGTTCCGTCGCGACGTGCGCTGCGGAGTACCCGATCTGCGCCATGGCGAGCAACATCAACACTGCCTTCAGGGTGATCATCCCGACGATGACGACCAGAAGACCACCAAGCGAGAGCTCCAACCCAGCCATCGCGAACGCCTTGGCAACGTAGAGCGTCACCGTGCCCTTGGTGCCCTCGGGGTCAATTACCAAGTCGAGCACGGGCAGCAACGCGGCGATGCCTAGCCCTTCTGCCAGAGCGGCGACTGTAAGTGACAACAGCATCAGCGTGCCGCGTACGGGATAGGCCGAGTAGAAATGCCAGAAGAGCTGGACAGATTCCCGGATTCCGCCGCGGAAGATCATGGTGGAAGAAATGCCTATTGCAGTACCTCCCTTACGACCATGAAGCACTCTGCTGCCTCCAGCCCGACCGATGCTCCGCGGACTTGGGCAAGCGCCTCGATAGCCTCGAAAGATCGGGCGTGCGGATACGGACGCATCTCGGCCGCGTAGGCTTCAAGCGCGCGCCGTTTCTGAGGAAGGAATGGTTTGATATCGACCCAGCGTTGAGGCCGGAATCTCTCGCCTGAGGTTTGCCACTCGGTGCTTGACAGAGTTTCAAAGGCGTAGATCGCTCGCACTGGCGAACCCGGCACCGGACGGCACGCCGTAACGACGGCTTGATGGACAATGCGATGATCGATGTTCAGATCACCTGCGTGGTGCGTGTAGACAATCTCCGGCGCCACTGCTTCGACGATGAATTCGACCGGCTTGATGATGTCCAGCAAGGGCAAGGTATCGAGGCGGTTGTCGGGCAATCCCAGCAGGTGCGGCGTTTCCGCGCCGATTACCGAAGCCGCCCGCGAAGCGGAGGCCTTCAGGTCGGCCAATTCCGGCTTCCTGGCCTCCGGGTCGCGAAGAGAGTCGCGTGACGTCGCTCCCTCGGCGACAATCAGCACATGAACCGCATCTCCCTTGGCTGCATGCGATGCCAGAACTCCACCGCACCCGAGGACCTCGTCGTCGGGATGTGCGGCAGCGACGAGCACCGAACGCACTACCGGGACCCCTCGTTCGCCGACAGGCGGAGGAGATGGGCTCGGTCGTCGTTGACTGCATGACGCGCCCGTGTCCAGCCGCCGCCCGGAGCCCTGCCGTCGGGATGCGTCATGGTCCAAGCGTCCGAAGCCCCAAGCGTCGACAGACAAATCGGTTCTCGTCGCGGGGTCGTGCCGGATGGATGTCCAGCCCGTAGCAGTAGAAAGACGAGGCAGCATCCAGGTTGTGGGTCGAATTGGCAAGATGGGATTCCATCACGCGTCGATACCTCCGTTCGGCAGTTCGCCGAGAAGATCGCCGCGGGTGATAGCAAGCTGTTCGCGCGAAGTCAGGGTCACGACGTCAGTCCGGTACTCGGTCGTCGATGTCATGTTCTCACCCATCGCCATGCGGATGACGATATCGGGAAAGTTGATACCTGCGGCGGTCGCGAGGAACGAGTAACCCCAGTAGCGTGGATTGACCTCGACGAAAACAAAGTCCTCCCGCGCGGCGTCATAAATGAACTCGACATTGATTGCGCCATAGTGCGGCCCGGTCGCTTCCATCACGGTCCGCGCGAACTCCGCGAGTCGCGGTTCGTTGACCGGCACCCCGCCAAGCGCTGGGCCGCCCCAGTCATGGGCGGTCTGGATGCTGCGTGACATGAACGCGGCAAGGCGCCGGCCGCCACTGTCGTAGATAGCTTGAGCCATGTAGAGTCGACCGAGCCGGTAGTCGAGTCGCTCCTGCACCATCTGCCCGGCCGCCCTGTTGCCGAGGGCGACCCGATAGGCGTCCAGTTCGTCCACGCTTTCGAAGAAGACGACACCATGGCCGCTGCGCGCACGGATCGGCCGCACGATGACAGGCATGGGCGGATCTTCGACCCGGTCGTCCAGACGCCACGAACACGGAACCGGAACGCCGAGATCTTCGACCAGCGCAACCGTTGCCAGCTTGTCGGTCGCTGTCATGACCGTGGCATGCGGAGATGCGATCAGGTGCACCCCGGCGGCTGTGAAACGTTCGGCGACAGCCGAGCAAGACAGGATTTCTTCGTCGGCACAGGGCCAGAAAACGTCGGCCTTTTCGGATTTGCAGATCTCCAGAATTCGGTCAATATAGGTGGGATCGTGGCCGAACGGGATAACGTGGCGTCCCGAGAGTTCGGGCTGATAGAGCGCGGCGACCAGGGCCTCGGCATCGCAGCCGACCAGACGGTAGCGGCCCATCGCAGCCAGTGAGCGCAACAAAGACCACCCGCCCGCCCCGCCGCAGCAGGTGAAAACGACCGTCGGTTTGGGCCGCGCTTTTCCCATCGGCGCGGTCAGGGTCCGTTCGTGTGTGGGACGACATCGGCGAAGGTGATCGCGACGCCCGCCTCCAAGTCGCGCGTTGCGCGCCAGCCGGTGATGCGCTGCGCTTGATCGCTGCCGAGAAGCTCCGAGGGGTCGACTTTGCTGTCGTCGACTCGACGCGGCACGACGTTGTAGCGGTCGATCGCGCCACCTGCTGGAATGTCGACCATCGCTGTGAGGTAGCGCCGACCGGAAACGCGGATATCCGGCTCTGGACCGATGGGTTCCTTCGCCCCGCCGCCCAGCATTGCCTCGGTCCGCCGCACGGCGGCGATATAGGCCGACATGGTCTCTGGATCAGCGGAGAAGTGGTGGTCGGGGCCATCCATCGCGTTGTCGAGCGTGAAGTGCTTTTCCAGCCAAGTGGCGCCTAGCGCGACCGCGAGTGGTCCTGCGACGGTGCCCACGGAGTGGTCGGAATAGCCAATCGCGCGGCCAGGGAACGCGGCACTCATGGTCCCGAGCGCGCGCAGGTTCAGGTTCGTATCGTCGGCCGGATACTGAACGGTGCAGTGGAGAAGTGTGATGTCGTCGTTCCAGCGTGAGAGCACGTCGACCGCACGCTCGACTTCACCCAGCGTGCTCGCGCCAGTCGACAGAATGACTGGTTTCCGGGTCTCGGCAATTGCCTCGAGCAACGGCATGTTGTCGATGTTCGTGGAACCGATCTTTATCAACGGGAAATCGAGATCCACGATCATGGCAAGGCCGGTGAGGTCCGAGGCGGTCGAAATCATGGTCACCCGCATTCCAGCAGCGTGGTCGCGAATTGCTCGGAAGTCTTCGAGCTTGAGTTCGCGCTCCTTGAAGATTGGCAGGAAACTGGAGCCCGGCGCGATGAAGGCGTCCGCCGTGAAGCACTGGAACTTCACGTAATCAGCACCGCATGCGTCAGCGGCGTCGACCAAGCGCTTGGCAATCTCGACATCGCCGTTGTGATTGATCGCCGCTTCCGCGATGATACGAGTACGTTGTGTCATGGCTGCCCTCGTGGTGTCGGGTGAAAGTGAATGTGGCGAACCGAATTGTCGCCCGTTACGCGACGGTGTTGGTGCGGGCCCCGAAATATTGGGAACCCGCCCCGGGAGTATTTTGACGCTTCACCGTCGGTTCGTTGAGTCGCCGAACATATGGTAATTTCGCCATACATCACCGGAAGAACTCGTCTTCATCTGACCGTTCATCCGGCCTCAGGACAAGCATGAACCGCCTTCCGCGGTGACAAAAATATGCTGGGTAGCTGTCCGGATCGGCGACACGCAGCAGATCGAATTGTTCGGTGATTGTTCGGTCGGGATCCAACCGGCTGTCGCATGGCTTGCGGCGCCGATAGAACGTCGACTCTCCCCGCTGTGTTTCCCCGTTTAACGGTGCCGGTTCTTCGAGAAACCTTCGGCAGAGTTCCATCGTTTTCTCACCTTGGAGCTTCCGCCATTCTTCGTAGATCTCGTCTCCACCCAACTCGATCGTGTCTCGATAGATCACCGGTCCGGCGTCGACTTCTCCGATGGCGTTGAATAGGCAAATCGGAATCGATGACCGTCCTTCCAGGATCTGCCAGGTCATGGGAGAGAACCCGCGTCCCTTGGGAAGGTCGCTTTCGTGCACCACGAGGTTAAAGCGGTTGCGCTGCAATACGTGGCTGGGGACAACGCGGACGCATCCAAGGAAAAAGGCAACGTCACCTTCGGGAAGGTCGTCTGCACGGCGGACCAACCACCCAACTTCGCCATCTCTCTCAATTCCTTCGACCAAGCGTCGCGCGTACGGCAGAATCCAGCTATCGTTATCGACCAGCACCGTCACGCGTCGGCGCCTTTTCCAGGCTGCGTCGGTCATGCGGTGTCTCCCCGATCAGGTGCCGCGATCGACCTGGAGACGGTGCGCATTCTTGCATCACGTGACCTGATGGAGGCGCGTATCCAGCTTTCAACTCTTTCGCTCGCGGTCTGCTGTGGCGACCAGGCCATGAATTGATTGACGACGTTCAGACGTGCTTCCCGGTCCACGTTCCGGTCGCGTTGATCGCTTCGCGCCGCGCGGTCGGTCAGCTCGGATAACGCAGCACGAGACTCGGCGAAAAGCAGCGCCTTACGATGTTGGTCGCGAGAAGGATGAAACATCGTGCTCTCCGCCGTGCCTTTGGCATCCCCCCAGAACGGCACAACAACCGTTGCTTTGCTCAGCAATGCTTCAACCACTGCAAGTGAGTCGAATCCGATGACCAATCGAGACCGGTGGAACAGATCAAACAAGCTGGTGTCGTGCTCAATCAAGACATTGGTTGGTTTCATCGCCAAAACTTGATGAATAGCAAGGGCGTCATCGTGCGATTTTGCTTTCACGACGAAACGCGCCTTGCACGTGCTGCTTGCCTTTTTCGCGCAATCGACGAACAGCTCCAAGACTTCTCGAAAAGAGTTCGAGGCGCCATATACCGGGTCACGGTAACTCAACAGAACGATCGAATCGGTATCCTGATTGGATGGGTTGACATCGTGCCAGCAGTCCAGCCGCGGCGCGCCAGTCACCACCACCTGCTCTGCGCGGCAAGCTCCACTTTCAATGAGAGGCTTGAGGCTTGTCCGGCCAAACGCGGCCACGCCATCTCCCTCGAACTTGAATTGACTGTAGCGCTGAAACGCTCTTTCCCTTGTTTTGTCACTAATTTCCTGCTCGCGGCGAAGGACCAGGAAAGGAATATTGAGTTTCCGGGCAGCGACGAGTATGCCTTGATCCTGCCAATAGTCGATGTTAGCAGCCAAAATAGCGTCGACTGGCGTATGGCGATTTATCGCCCTCATAATCAGGCTACCAAACTCACCGATGCGTTGCCAATCTCGATTGTACTCGGAGCTGGAGCAATACTGGTAGTGGGTTTGGCGCCGGAAATCGTGAGAAATCCAATACCGCTGCAAACGACCCAATATCCCCTGCTCGATGCAGACGAAGTTCAAGTTGCAGGTGCTTCTCAGAACATCGATGTCTTTTGCAAACAGAGCTCGACGCAAGCAAAGCACCGTCGGACGTCCACTTGCCCAACGCTCGCGATCCACTCGTGCCGCTATCCAACGGGCAGCCCACCGCATGCCGAGAAGGCGCGACGCGTAGCTCAGTGCCTGCCTTCGGGCTCGCCGCACTGCCTGCACCGCCAAGGCTCTTGCCCACTTCACCAAATGGGCTTCTCCGAGGTCGATGTCTATCGGCCTAGCCAGCATGTTCCTTCCTTTTGTGTGGTGCGTTTTGGCGCTGGCCGGCATTCAGAAGGGCCAGCGCCGGCCTGCGGCTCAACAACTGCATGACGTCATGCGTCGTGAACGCCGGATTGGGGGGATATAGAGCTGCGTAGATCTGTCGCACGAGTTCGAGATCCTCGGCTAAATCTACAGTCCAGCGGAGGTGCGAGTGATCACACTCTTGGCGTACTTGGCAGACGTCGAAACGGCCGCTGCCCCAAAGGTGTGGCATGACGTGTTCGCGTTCCCAGGGACAGTCGGAGTCCCGCCAAGCCTGTTCCAGACAGACGTAGCGGCAGACCTCGACATCCAGACCGTGTTGGAATGTACGTACGCGCGTGTTCGACGTGTAGTCAAAACGGCCTTCAAGGTGGCGCTGTACAACCAGATCGATAACCTCCGCGTCCGCAAGGGGACAATCGGCCGTCAGTCGGACGAGATGCTCTGGAGCATGTGGCTTGGCGGCCTGGACGAAACGGTCCAGCACGTCTTCCAATGACCCGCGAAAGCACTCGATAGTATTGTCCGCGCACAGTCGGGCAACGACATCGTCGGACGGCGAAGTGCTGGTGGCTACCAATAGCCTGTCAAAACTTCGCGCTCGCTCGACGCGTTCAAGCTGTCGCAGAATCATGGGTTGGCCAAGAATTGGCGCCATGACCTTGCCGGGTAGTCGCGTTGAAGACATGCGTGCCTGTAGTATCGCAAGGATCATTGAACCGCCAACTACCTTCTTACATCGTCCCGAGTTCCGGCATCACGGAAACACGCAGCACGGTGGAATGAAACGGGTTGGTCCGCGACTGTCACACTCGTTTTCGTGATCACGGTCGTTTCATTCGGCGACCGGTCTCCATGCTCGCGTCAGTTCAGCGACGACCCTGTAGATGCCTTTGCCGTCGCAGATGGAGGCGGCGGCTTCCGCCATGGCCTTGCGTCTCGATACGTTGTTTCGTAGAGCGGCGAGTCGGGCGGCCAAGGAATCCACCGAAAGTTCGACCGCGTCGCCGGCAATCTCGATCGCGCCAGCGGCGGCGAGATTCCGTGCAATCAGGCGCTGGTTGTCGGCGGTGATCACCGCCAGCGTCGGGAGGCCCAGACAGCAGCGCTCCCACGACGTACTGCCGCAAGCGCCGATCGAGAGATCGGCGTCCGCCATGAGAGACGCCATGTCGCCGACCGACCGATGTACGGACACCGAGGGGCCCATCGAAGCGGCCATCTGGAGAATCTCGCTCAGGTGAGGCGCATACGTTCCGACGACGACATCGACCGTGAGCATAGGAGACGCCTCGACCGCAGCCTGAAGCGCCAGCCGGGTGACGCCCGTCGAATCTGTCGCGCCGAGCGAGATCAGAAGCCGTCGTGGCGGAGCCGAATTTCGTCGTTTGGCCAGAGCCCGGCCGCGTTTCGCCTGGAACTGTGGTCGCAGCAGAGCGAACCGGGCGCCGAGCAGGAGCCGACAGTCCGACCCTGTCAGGGGACGGTAATCCGACTCTTCCCGTCCGTACGTCTGATCCACCAGGATATCGGCACAATGTTGCCGATCGGCGAGGTCGTCGATCGCCAGAATCGTGGTCGCCCACGACCGGCACTTGCGTTCGAACGCAGCACCGCGTCCATAGTGGTCGACGACCAGAAGTGCCGCCCCATCGGGCCAGCGCTCCTCCAGATCGAAAATCTCGTCTGTCCCGTTCACGACTAGGGTGTCCACTACCGTCTCGGTCAGTGACGGTACGACGAACAATGCCTGCGCGTTTACCGCGAATCCCACGTTCCATCCCGATTCAGCGAACGCCGTGGCCAGAGCCAGGCACCGCATTAGATGTCCGCCGCCGAGCTCTTCCGACGCATCAGCGCGAAATACGACCGTTCGGTTCTTTCCGGCCATGGCTGACGGAGAGCGAGCGGCGAATGTTCAGAGAGGAAGGTCGTTCTCGGTGGCGGCATCGAGGCCAGGGAACTCGAGGTGCCGCCACGGCTACCGCACGACGGGTGACTCGCGCCCACCGCCGTGAGACGTGCCGGCGAGGATAGCATGTTCAGAAATTGAATGCGACGTCTCGCCTTGTCCAATGAGAAGTGAGCTTGAAGGGAGGGGTTGGATCCAACGACAGATGAGCCTGTAGCGGGAGCGAATCGGGGATCATCGGAGGATGATCGTGACGCTACAGACACAACGGGTTCAGACCCTGGAGCAGGTGCGGCGCGTCGCCGAAGGCAACGAGCCGGTGGATTTCGCTCTGGCCGACCGGACATCGGCCTACGACTTCATTCGACGCACCTTGGTGCAGTTCGACTACTCGGCGCTGGGCAAGGCGGACAAGGGCGCGGTGAAGGCGTACCTCGGGAAGATGACGGGGCAGGGTGTTCGCCTGTGCATGGCGGTTGTACCCAGCGAAGAACTCGACACGGGCCGGCAGCCCGTACTTGATGTCGGAATCGTTCACGCCGGCCCCGTACCGTGTTCGGTCGACGGCGGAGGGATACGGATGTCTCCTCATTCGTCTCTTCGCAGGGTTCCTGCAAGTGGTGCCGCTGTCGCTACCATGCGTCGAGCCCGCCGTCCACGATGATGTTCTGCCCGGTGACGTAGCTCGACGCATCCGACGCGAGGAAGAGCAGGGCCCCGGTCATTTCGTCCGGCCGGGCCATGCGTCTCAGGGGCACGCGGTCCGAATAACGACGCTGGAATGCGTCGTTCTGCCCGCTTGCGACGCCTCCGGGGGTGAGCACGTTGACGCGCACGCCCTTGTCGGCCCACCAGGTTGCGAGATAGCGGCTGAGACCGATCACGCCGGCCTTGGAGGCGCTGTAGACAGCCGGTGTGTTGATCGGCATGCCGTTGTAGACCGAGCCTTCGTAGATGCGCTGATCCGGCGCCATGACCCCATAGATTGAAGCGGTCTGGATGATCGAGCCGCCTTTGCGCTTCGCCATTCGCTCGCCGAACTCGCGCGCGACCAGGAACTGTCCGTCAAGATTTACGCCCATCACTTCGCGCCAGACATCGAGGCTGAAGTCCTCGACCGAATCGAAGAACGCGGCAGGGTCGCCGCCCTTGCTGGCGGCATTGTTGTGAAGGATGGAGACGGCACCCAGTCCGTCTTCAACCTGTTCCGCCATCTCACGGATCGAATCAGGGTTCGAGATGTCGGCCGCGAGCCCGAGACACGGAACGCTGAAGGTCTCGGACAGCATGCTCGCAAACGTTTCACACTCGGGGCCGTCAAGGTCCACCACCGCCACGCCCGCGCCGGCGTCGGCCAGCGCCGCGCAGAAGTATCGACCCAGGATGCCGGCACCGCCCGTCACGACGGCGATCTTCCCCGACAGATCGAACAGCCTCCGGAATTGCCCGGGCCGCATGGCTCGCCGTCTACCTCTCCGGCGTCCCGCCGCGCTGCTCGCAGCGGAGCATCGCGTCGCGTTTCCGGCTGAACACGCCTTCGAGTTGCGAGAGCCGGACCAGCGTGATCGATACCGGCGGGGAACCGCGCTCCCAGATGCTTCGAGAGAGTACGCGTGGCGCGACCTCCTCCCGCGGGCCGAAGCTAATGAGCACGCGGACCGTTTCAGTCTTGATCTTCATTCGTTGACCATCCTCGGTGCGGGCAACATCTGTGACGCCGCGGTGGCCAAGCGCCGTTCCATCAGCATTTCGACGATGTCGAAATCCAGCGCTCCGTCGATGTCCACCGACCGCTCCTCCGGCATCTCGTACAGCCCGGTGTCCTCGTAGAACAGCGCCGGGTCGGCGACGAAGACGTCCCGGCGCCAGACGTAGACGGATGCATTCATGTCGTAGCACCGCGGCCCGTCCTGGCGGCGCTCGACCGGTTTCGGCAACGGCTTCGAGATGCGCGCGACTCCGCTCTCGTCGACTTCGACGAGATTGAAGTAGGGTGAACGCCGCGCGGGCGTGCCCGTGATGACGTTGGACAGGTCCCTCGTCTCGAGCAGCCTCACGGCGCCTGCAATATCCTCCGGCAGGCGAAGCGGCGAGGTTGCGTCGAGATCGACGAGGATGTCGTACCGGCAACCGAGCCGCCTTTCCACCTCGCGGAGGCAGTGGGCGATGGCTGGCAGCTTGGGTGCTGTATCCGTCGCCAATTCGCCCGGTCGGCTGACGAGAACGTCCGCTCCGGCGGCTTCCGCGGCGCGGAGCAACGATTCGGAATCGCTGCTGACGGCAATGGCGGCGAACAGCCCGGCCGCCTTCGCCTGCAGGATGCTGTGTGCGACGAGGGGCCGGCCGGCCAGCGGATGCAGGTTCTTGTCCTTGAGACCCTTGGAGCCGCCGCGCGCGCATATGGTGCACAGCCGTTTCATGCCGCCCGCGCCCAGGCATGCGATGCGGCGGCCCGCTCAATTGCCGCAATGAAATCCACCACCCGCGCGCCTTCCTCGAATGTGCACAGCCTGTCGCGGTCACCGGAAAGCATGGCGTGGTGCATGGCCCGATAGCTGTCGTTGCGGTCCACGGAGAACGCGGTGCCGACACCATCGCACTCGAGCACGTAGGTTCCCAGATCCGCGCGCCAAGTGTGTGCACCGCCGTTGACGATGATCTCGCGCCGCCCGGGCCGGTCGAGATAGTTGAGCTGTACGGTCGCCGCCTCGCATCGCTCGAGCTGAACCAGCAGGCACCGGCAGTCGTCGGCGTCGATGCCGAGGATCCCGGTGTTCCCCTGCGTCGCGGTGACCCGGGACCATCCGCCGAACAGCCAAGTCAGATAGTCCAGTTCGTGGCTGAGATCGCGCAGCACGCCTCCGCCTCGAGTGCGGTCGGCGGAATAGGAGGCGCGCCAATTAGTATGCGGACGCCAGTCGGGCAGATATTGCCCGCAGTAGACGTGGGCGGAGACGACCCTTTCGGTCGCGATCGCGTCGCGTAGCGCCAGCAGCACCGCATGAAAACGCAAGTTGTAGCCGACGGCGCACAGCGCGAACCGGTGCTCCGGGATGGGCGCGGGCTCCGCGAACAGCGGCTTCTCGACCAGCACGCGCCCATCGAATCCGGATCGCGTCAGCTCCTCGAGCGTTTCGCGATGCATTGCGGTCTCGTTCGCGATGACGACGTAGTCCGGCGCCTCCGCATCGAGCGCCGAGGCGAGATCGGGATGGCAAGGCAAGTCCGCGACCGGCCGCTCCCTGCGGCTGACGACACCTACGCGGCATCCTGTCTCCCGTAACACGCTGGCGTGCCGGGCGCCGATCGAGCCGTAGCCGACTATGACCGCCGTGGTCATCAGCCGAAAGCCTGCCCGTACTCGAGTCGCGCCTGTTCCAGGTCGTCGAGGCGTCCGATGTCGAGCCAGTACTCTCGGATCGGAAACACGACCGCTTCGCCCCCTTGCGCAATCACCGCCTCGAACAACTGCGGCATGTCGAAGGGGCTGTCCTTGGGGATCAGAGCCAGCACCTCGGGCGCGATGATGTAGATCCCGGCGTTGACGAAGAAGCTCTTCACCGGTTTCTCGACGATCCCGACCAGCCGGTGCCCGTCGATTTCCAGAACGCCGTAGGGGACTTGGGAGGTATATTCACGGGCGCACATCGTCGCCTTGGCGTCGTGGTCATGATGGAATCGCATTAGCGAGTGGCAGTTGACCGAGGTGAGCAGATCTCCGTTCATGACCAGAATCGGCCCGGACGGTCTTTCCGGTAGCAGGCCGAGTGCGCCCGCAGTCCCCATCCGGGATGGCTCCTCGACATATTCGATCCGGACGCCAAACTGCGACCCGTCGCCGAAATGGTCGCGAATCATGGCGCTCATGTAGTTGACGGAGAGGAAGAACCGGCGATAGCCCTGTGCCTGGAAGTTGCGGACGATCGTCTCCAGCAACGGCCGGCCGCCGATCGGGATCATGGGTTTGGGGACGGCTTTCGTCAGGGGCCGCAACCGTTCGCCGAGGCCACCGGCCATGAGCACTACCCAAGTGTCGTCACCGGGCGGCTGGAACAGCTCGTCGATCCACTCCAGGCCGACGACGCGCCCCGCGTCATCCACGACGGGGATCTGGTGAATCGCGTGTGCGCGCATAAGACCGAATGCAGCGCCGGGCCCTCCGCTGGCTGGCACGCTCACCGCGCCGGCGTTCATGACCGTCGATACCGGTTCGCCGAACTTGACGCCCCGCAACACGCCGCGTCGCACGTCGCCGTCCGTGACCGTCCCTAGCAACCGTCCGTTGCCGTCGACCACCAGAGCGATCTGAATTCCGCCGCGGTCGATGGTCCTGACCGCGTCGAGGACGCTGGATTCGGGCGAAACCAGAACGTCCTTGATGTCTCTTTTCATGGTGAAAGACGACGCACGGACGCGAGCCCTGAGGCTGTTGTCGGGCGCACTCTCATGCGGCCAGTCGTTTGCGCTTCAATCGCCGACGCTCCGAAGTGTTGGGAATTATATCGGAGAGTCACATAGGCGTCTACCGTCACCGAGATCGCCCCGCCGCTATGGAGGGCCGGTTCCACAGAGCCAAGGGGAAGCGAATCTCCGTGATCCGCCCTTTGGCGGCCTTGCGGGAACTGTTCCTCATTTCTATTTAGGCGGCAGGCAAATTTCAGCATCCAGTCCCAAGTACGGGAACGTCACGCACAGACGAAGTCCTTTTGCCGCCATCCAGCCGAGGACAGCCGGCCCACCGTGTGCTGCAAGTTTCTTCAAAGCAGGAGCGATTGCTACTGCCATATACACCTGTTGCTGGCTCCATTCGGCAGGAAATCCTTCCGGAGGCGTGGAGGTATCATCCCAAAGCGATACGTCCGGGGGCGTAGTTTGGTCGATAGCCCACACATTCAGAATGGACAACGCCTCTTCGAGGCTGGCCGCGTCAACGCGATGAGTCCCTTCGTGTTCCTCGGCATTTGCTGCTATCGGCGCGGCAATCGCGAGCGACAGTAGGCTGGCCGTGAGGGGCCGAATCGGTGCTTTCATGTCCGCTTTCTCCTATGGGGCAGTCGTTCGTGACGGTGCGCTCGAACCGGAACGGCCGGAAGAACCTCTCCCGAACCTCTTGGTCCGTGAGGTCGGGCATGCCGAATTCTTCCTCGAGCTCGGCCTTTGAGGGCCGGTAGCCCGGGGGAGGCAGGGGCAGCGTCCGAGGCTCCGGACCGGCACGGCGCTTGCGTGTCTGCTTGCTCATCCGTCTCCCGTCATCCGCAGTCAGATTGTAGGCCATGACGCTCATGGTCGTAATCATCTACACTCGTTGTGACTCTCGGGTGGTAGATTGGCATGCGACCTTTCGACATAATTTCCGAAATGTTCCCCAGCACGCGCGCCACGCATGGTACGGATTGGCCGGTCACCGTAGGGACACCGCAGTTCACACTTGGGCGGTGCCGTGCCAAGCCTGTCCAATTCCGCGGTCGCCGCTTGCGCGTCGTTCTCAACGTCCGTCACGTTTCGGTCCCGATTGCTGGTCGCCGACGTTAATCACCGGCAGACCGAACCACGGTGCCGGGCTTGAGGCGGCACCGGGCCAAGCGGCAATCTCCTCGCTTCGAAACCCACCGACGCGCAGGCGCAGTCTCATCGGCCGGCCCTCATCAGTGAGCTCCACGGCGGCCACGAACGGCGTCTTTCCAGGCGTGCCTCGCCCGGTTTTCCCCCGCTGCGCTGCCCGCCCCAATACGCATCATCGAGCTGCACCCAGCCGCCCAAAGGGCGCGTGTCGTCGCGCTCCTTCATCACCTGCATCAGCTTGTGCTTGACCTTCCAGGCGGTGTTGTAGCTCGCCGAAAGTTGCCGCGACAGCTCCAACGCCGAGATCCCGTTCTTCGTCTGCGTCATCAGGTACATCGCCAGGAACCAGGTGCGAAGTGGCAGCTTCGTGCTCGCCAGAATCGTGCCCGCGGTCAGCGACACTTGGTGCCGGCAGCTACGGCACTGATACAGCGCCCGACTTTGGTGGCGCCAGTGCCCGGTATGCTCGCATCGCGGGCACACGAACCCGTTCGGCCAACGCCAACGAAACAGCGCCTCGGTGCACTTCTCCTCGCTCCCGTACTCGTCCATGAACTGCACCACACTGTAGCCCTTCTGAAACTGAACCCGATTGCGTGCCATGTCCGACTCCCCATCTTTCAACTACTTGCAACTATATGGGACCGACTGGCTCACAAGGTGAGCTTCGTACGTAATCAGGAG
>JAJDUQ010000133.1 GCA_022826505.1 Gammaproteobacteria bacterium | reverse complement strand
CTGTGGAGCATCCGCGTGTCGGGGAACTGGCGCGTGATCTTCCGGTTTGAGGACAACGAGGCCGTGGATGTGGACCTCGTGGACTACCATTGAACGAAGAGGAACGGTGATCATGGCGATGCTGAATCCATGCCATCCGGGCGAGATACTGCGCGACAATCTGGAGGCGGCCGAGCTGTCGGTGACGGGGGCGGCGTCGCGGCTGGGCTGCACCCGGCAGGCGCTGTCCCGGCTGTTGAACGGGAAGGCCGGGGTCTCACCGGCGATGGCACTGGCGCTGGAGCGGATTGGCTGGAGCAACGCGGGCTTCTGGATGCGGCTGCAGGCGAGCTACGAGCTCGCGCAGGCGCGTCGGGAACAGGCTGCCGCCGAACGGCGCGCGGGCGCGCTACACGCATGATCGAGTCTCGCGGGTTCATCGCCGCGTGGGCGGGGGAGCCCTCGTGCAGCACCATTCCCGCCTACCGCTCGAGCTTCCGTGACGATGCGGCCGAGCACACCCATACGCCGCATGCGGTCATGGAGGCGGCGCTCGCGCATGCGGTCAGGAACAAGGCCGAAGCCGCCTGCGCGCGCAGCGATCTCTTCCCCTCCCTCGGCGGCGCCAGCAGGTCGCTGCGCGCACCGGCCGCCGCCATCGTCCAGGTGTGGTCGGACTCGAGAGCGCCGCCCGTGGCGGGCTTTAGCGTCACCTCGTCCGTGCCGTACTGATAATCGACCCACCACGCCAATTTGTCATGTACGGAGCAATCCAATGTACCGAACCGTTCGACCACTCACGGGCGCGATGATCACCTGTCTGTGCCTTGCGACAACCAGCGCGACCGCCGACGACAAGTTCTACATCGGTCTCGGCGCCGGTCTCTTCTTCTCGGAGGATTCCGGCTCCAGAGGGCATCCGAGCGAGATCTACCCGTCCTCACTCAAGGGCACCATCACGCACGATCAGGGGACCGCCTTCAGCGGCGTGGTGGGCTACCGCTTCGCAGAAGGCCTGCGCCTCGAAGGCGAACTGAGCTACCGCGAGAGCGACTTCGACGAGTTCACGTTGAGGGAGCCCGGCAGCCTCGCCGCACTCCTTCCGCCTGAACTGCGGCAAGATCCGGCCGCTCTGGATGGTTTGAAGGGAACGTACCCCGTGGATGGCGATCTTTCGTCGGTCTCGCTGATGGTCAACCTCCATTACGACTTCGATCTGGGCCTCGGATGGAAGCCCTATGTCGGCGGGGGTATCGGGTTGAGCCGCATTTCCATGAAGGCGGCAAGTTCCGGCAGGCAAACCACCGATGACGACGACACCGTGTTCGCCTACCAGATTGGCGCCGGATTCGGCTACGAGATCGGCGGCTCCGACAATCAGCCCGTCATCGTCACCCTGGACTTACGCCACTTCGCAACCGCGGATCCAACATTCAAGGGTTCCGTGACGGGAACGCCGTTCGACAAAGAGGTCAGCGGGAACTATGTGGGTGTCGGCCTCCGGTTTGGACTTTGAACGAGCCCTGGGCCGTCGGAATCTTCTTCCTCCAACACCCCAGCCCGATCACTGCGATTCACGATCCAGCACCCGCGTCGATTCGCTGCCGGGAGCGCCACCGGCGGGACAGGGGCGCGATCAGGGAGCCGCGGACGGGACGGTCGTGGTGCTCCGTTCCACCGACCGGCGCGGACCGCTGCGGATTCCTGCGTACTTGACGGCGATTCCTACATGATTTGACCATCGTTGAGCGGAATTCAGATCCACCGCCGAGAACACGCCCAACACACGCGGCGGCGGCGGCGCGTTCAGCGGTCAGGATAGATGCTCGTGGACCGGTCGAACACGACCTTCGACCCCACGGCATAGACGAAGCAGCGCTTCCTGTTGCGGGTGTGCTGCTCGCAGAACCTAAGCGCCGCTCGCTCCGCTGAGGCATCCGACACTTCATCCGTCGCGAAGCCGTAGGCCCCCTGGCGCGTAATCGCCAACGCCTTGCGCCCTGGTGCGTTTCCGTAGTCCCGCTTCAAGCGGTTTCGGGCCCTGGTGCTGACAAACGGTATCGCGGATGCGGTGAACGTCTCCGGGTAGCTGATGGTGACGGGCGATTCCTCGAACTCAACTACACTCCCCTGCACCACGACCAGCCCGCAGGCCTCCTGCGACGTATGCTCGCACCTCTCCAGTGCGACGCGGACAATGTCCTGCTCCGGCAACTTGGACCCACAATGCGGACCCCAATCGCCACTCTTCGAGATCGCTACCGCGTACGATGATCGGCACCCCTTGCTGACTACAGCATAGTCCTGCTCCACGCTCGCCTTTGTGCGCTCGGACAAGAAGGGCACGCCGCTCATGTCCAGAGCCAGCGCTGGCGCCGCCACCGCCAACCCCATCACAAGGGCCGCCGCCCGAACCTCGCTCAACATGGTTGTCAGGTTCATCGCCTCGTCTCCAAACCTGTGCCTGATCTCCGAATAAGGACAAGATGATAGTCGAATGCCATTCGAGGAAGGTGGGGAGCGCAGGGCTCCTCAAAAGTCGGCCTTGGCGGGGAATCGCGGGCTGAAGCGCCGGGATCGGATGAGTGCAGTTTGCCGCGGACAGGAGGCCCGCGCGCCCAGGAAGTCGCGAGAGCCTGGCGCAATCGCAAGGATGATCGCGCCTCGAAGAGTCCAGTGGGCCGCGAGATCGGCGGTGATGCAGGTCGGCGTGCTCGCGGACGAGACAACGGCTGCCCGGTCACGGTGAAGTCGGGGGGAATTCGCAACGTGCAGAAGTCGACTCCAACGCCCGTCCTCGAAGTGGAGAACCTGGAAGTCACCTACTTCACGCGCCTGGGACCGGTGAAGGCGGTCAGGGATGTCTCGTTCGAGATCTGGCCCGGCGACGCGATGGGGCTGGTCGGGGAGTCCGGTTGCGGCAAGAGCACGCTCGCCTTCGCGATCATGAACCATGTCGCCAGGAACGCCGCGGTGACGGGCGGACGAATCCTGTTCCGCGGGGACGACATGGTGCAGAAGAGCGGACGGCAACTGGACCGTATCCGCGGCAACCAGATTGCCATGGTGTACCAGGACCCCATGGCCGCGCTGAACCCGAGGCGTACGGTCGGAGAGGCGATCGCGCGTCCCCTGCAGCTCTTCGGCACCGTCCCCGGTACCGAAATACAAAATGTAGTCGTGCGCCTTCTGGAGGCGGTGAGGTTGGGGGAGGGATATCTCGACCGTCTGCCCCGTCAGTTGAGCGGCGGCGAAAAGCAGCGCGTGGCCCTCGCCAGGGCCTTCGCCGGCCGGCCCACCCTCGCTCTCTGCGACGAACCGCTGTCCTCGCTGGACGTCTCGGTGCAGGCGGCGGTGATAAACCCGCTGCTGGAGTTCCAGCAGAGATTCGAGACCACGATGCTGTTCATCTCCCACGACTTGAGCGTGGTCTACCAGTTCTGCGATTCCGTGGCGGTGATGTACCTGGGACGAATCTGCGAGGTCGGTTCGACCGAGGCGTTGTTCGCGCCGCCCTATCACCCCTATACCGAGGCGTTGCTGTCTGCGGTACCCGTTCCGGACCCGTCGGTGGAGCGGACCGACATCCGGCTGGCGGGTGCCGTGCCGAGCGCTCTCGATCCGCCGTCGGGCTGCCGATTCCATACCCGATGCCCGCGCAAGCTGGGCCCCGTCTGTGAACGCGAATCTCCCCCATGGCGTCAGGTCACGAAGGAGCACCGAATCTGCTGCCACATCGACACCGAAGCGCTGCGCGCCGTGAAACCGGTGTTCGAGCGAAAGGAGCCCTGAACCATGACCACGCGACAACCGACCTCACCCGACCTGATGGAACGCCTCGACGCCGGCCCCGTGATCTGCGCGGAGGGCTACTTGTTCGAGCTCGAGCGACGGGGCTACCTCCAGGCCGGGCCCTACGTGCCCGAGGTGGTCCTCGAGCACCCCGACCTGGTGCGTCAGCTCCACCGGGAGTTCGTGCACGCGGGCTCCGATGTGGTCGAGGCGTTCACCTACTACGCACACCGCGAGAAGCTGACGGTGATCGGCAAGGAGCAGGGTGTGGAGCGGCTGAACCGCGACGCGCTGGCCATCGCCTCGGAGGTGGCCGACGAGAGCGGAGCGCTCCTGGCCGGGAACGTGTGCAACACCAACATCTGGAACCCCGACAGCGCACGATCCCGCACCGCGGCGCGCGAGATGTTCGAGGAGCAGGTGGAATGGGCAGTGGATGCCGACGTGGACTTCGTCATCGGCGAGACCTTCGAATGGGTCGGCGAAGCGATGGCCGCACTCGAGACCATCAAGGCGGCGGGCAAGCACGCGGTCATCACCTTTTCGATCGTGCCGCCCGGCACGCTGTTCGACGCCAACCCGGTGGAAGGATGCCGGCGCCTCGCCGATGCGGGCGCGGACGTGGTGGGATTCAACTGCTCCTACGGTCCGGGGACCATGTTGCCGCTGGTGGAAGCGGTTCGCGAGAACGTGTCGTGTCATGTGGCGGCGCTGCCGGTGCCGTATCGGACCACCGACGAACATCCGAGCTTCTTCTCCTTCCGGGACCCGAACCGTGACGATCTGCCGGATGGCAATCCGTTTCCCGCCGCGCTCGATTCGTACGCCTGCGATCGCCTCGAGATGGCGAGTTTCGCCCGCAGGGTTCACGACATGGACGTGCGCTACATCGGGGTCTGCTGCGGGGCGGGGCCGCATCACATACGCTCGATTGCGGAGGTGCTCGGTCGGACGCCGCCCGCCCGCCGGTACTCGCCCGACATGTCGAAACACGCATCGCTGGGCACGGACCCGATCGTGACCGAGGTCTCCCGTCGCTACGCCGACTGACCCGGCGCGTTTCGAGCGACAGGTATGCGGCGAACGCAATGGCGAGGAAATGACCGACTCGGTGACCGATTTCTACGACCGGCTCAGCCCCGAGTACCGCGACAACATGGGCTGGGACTGGGAGTCGGTGGCGCGCAGCGAGGGCGTCACGCTCCATCGGTTTCTCGAGGGCGAGCTGGGACGCACTGGACCCTGCAAGCTGCTCGACTGCACCTGCGGGATAGGGACGCAGGCGATTGGCCTGGCGCTCCAGGGCCACGAGGTGCATGCCTCCGACCTGAGCCCGGTCTCGGTCGAGCGAGCCCGTCGGGAAGCCGCGGGATTCGGCCTGTCGATGAAATGCAGCGTCGCCGATTTCCGCGACCTCGGTGCGACGATTCACGAAACGTTCGACGCCGTCGTTTCGTGCGACAACGCAATCGCACATTGCCTCGACGACGGCGATCTCGGCGCCGCGCTCGCGAGCATCAGGACCCGACTCGTCCCCGGCGGCCTGCTGCTGGTCAGCTTGCGGGACTACGACGCCTTGCTGGCGGACAAGCGCCGCTTCAACAACGAGCACGTCCACGACACGCCCGACGGCCGTCGCATCGCCTTTCAGGTCTGGGACTGGGCCGATGACGAGCGCAGCTATCGCAATCACCAGTTCCTGATCGGCGAGACGGACGGCGCGTACGAAATCAAGCACTTCGAGACGGAGCTCAGGGTCTTGCGGCGCCACGAGATACTGGCCGCGGCAGCGGATGCCGGCTACTCGCAGGTGCGGTGGCATCCCCCGGAAACCTCCGGCTACTACCAGCCAATCGTCACCGGCCGGAACGGATGAATGCCCAGGGGTTTCCGGCCGACTCGCAGGGCCATTTTGCACTGGCAGGAGAGAAAGCCCCTCTCCCGCCGGGAGAGGGGAGAATGCCGGCGACCCCCTGCCCCTGCGCAGCGTGAAATGGCCCTTGGCCGACTCGGCGGAATTCGACAACCCAGGCGGTGACGTGAGAATGGAAGCTCCGCAAGCAGACCAAGCAGGCGACGTCAGAATGGAAGCGGCGATCATCTTCGACTCGTATCTGCCCGATGCGCTGCGCCGAGCGCTCGACTACGCGGGCGACGATGGCTTCGTGGCGTCGATGCCGCAGCTTCTGCATGCCCGTGCGAACGCGCCCTGCGACAACGAGATCTGGAACCTCCGTTCGTTCACATCGCATTCCGAGGAGAGCGTGGTCCGCACGCGTGGAGGCCACCACGTGATGGTCGCCGTTCACGGCGGCGGAATCTTCGCGACCCCGGAGCGGTTCCGGACGCTCTACCATGCGAGCACCAGTCGATTCTCCGAGCTCGGCTTCACCGGACTGTTCGGCGCCAGGATCGGCGAGGCGGAGGCGCAGGGCCTGCTTGACGGAAGACTGCCCGACGGCAACGAGATTCCGGTCTTTTCGTTCGCGGAATTGAAGGACGGGATCTCCGACCTGCCGCGGCGATACGCAGTCGTCGTGGATTTTGCGATCGCGAGGAGCTCCAACAACGGCAACGCTCCCTTCGATGCACTGAAGGACGACCCGCTGATGATCGTCCGCGCCGGCGGAGTGGAATCCGCCGCGAGCTATCTCGACCGGGCCAGGGACCGCGGGACCTCCGAGGTGACGGGAAGCTGGCACTGCCTGAACGACATCGATCCGGACCAGCCGCAGACCCGCGTCCTGTTCCTCGGCGGCACCGAAGGCGGCGCCGCGACCGAATTCCGCCGTGCGCAGTCCGACAGGGAACGAGGCTACGTCGGCATCTGGGGCACCCACTACCGGATGCCGATCGAAGCCGAGTACGGCATACGCGGAGACACCAGCATGATCAACGTGGCCCGCTACGTTGCGGTCGCGCCGCGGAACGTTTCGACGAGCCTGCGCGATCTCCCCTTCACCATTTGATTCGACATCACTCGAGGCAGGAGGACGCCGTCGCCATGGCCGACATCAGGATGGAAGCGCAGATCTTTTTCGACTCACACGTTCCCAACGCGCTGCGGCAGGCCCTGGAGTACGCGGGCGACGACGGATTCGTGGCTTCGTTGCCGCAGCTTCTGCATGCCCGCGCGAACGCACCTTACGACAACATCATCTGGAACACCTGGTTCACCTCCTACACCGAGGAGAACGTCGTCACGACGCCGGGTGGAACGCACGTCATCGTCGTGGTCCACGGCGGAGGCATCTACGCCTCGCCGGAACGGTTCGAGCGGACCTACCGCGCGAGTGTCGACCGCAGCAGCCCCGAGGGCTTCACCGGACAGTACTCGGGCAAGCTCTCCACGAGGGAAGCCGGCGATGTCCTGAACGGCAGACTGCCCGACGGCACCGAGATTCCTGTCTACCCGCTGGACGAGTTCAAGCGCGGCGTTTCCGACCTCCCGAGGCGCTACGGCGTCGTCCTGGACTACGAGCTGGCCAGAAAGTCGACACGCGGGTTCGATACGTTCGAGGTGCTGAGGGACGAGCCGAACCTGATCGCCCGGGCCGGCGGTGTCGAGCCCCTCGCGGCCTATCTCGACAAGGCGCAAGCCCGGCACGGCACGAAGGTGATGAGGAACTGGCACCCCTACAACCGGATCGATCCGAGCCAGCCACAGACCCGCGTCGTGTTTCTGGCCGGCAACCAGGGCGGCGTGGGCACCGAGAACGATGACGACGATGACTACGGCTACGACGCGGAATACGGGATCGGCGGCGACGCCTGCATCCACAACATGGCCCGCTACGTCGCGGTCGCGCCCAGGGATGTGTCGACGAGCTTGCGGTACCTGGATTTCGAGACCTGACGCGCTCCCGAGGGCCCTCGCGCAGGACATGGCTCGATCGAAGGGATGACGGCGCCTCGAGGAGTCCAGGGAACGAACGGGAAGCGACCGAACTCGGAGCGGCATCCAATGGCCAGCCGGCACCCTCTCCCCGCCGACATGCGACATGCGTCGGGCTGGTATGCGGTTCTCCCCGAGCCAGCCCCGGCCAACCGTCTGAAAGGCGATCAGGTCGCCGACTGGGTGGTGGTGGGGGCTGGCGTCACCGGGCTCGCCGCCGCCCGTCGGCTCGGCGAACTCGCTCCGGACGCGCGCGTCCTCCTGCTCGACGAACACCGGGTGGGATACGGCGCCTCGGGGCGCAATGCCGGATTCATCATCGACACCCCCTGTTGTTTCGCAGATTGTCTGATCACCGATTTCCCGGATTACTTCGCGTGATGGGTACGCGGATTTCCCACGGTGTTCCGTGATCGTCGGAAGGTCGGGAGGCTCGCCGGGTGTCGGACGGCCGTCGGCGCGTCAAGCCGCTTCGCGGCTCCTGCGCTGCGCTCCGGCCCTTCGGGTGACCCGCCGCCGTCCGCCCGACGGAGTGCATCCATGGCCGTAAGCGCAGCTTTCGGCCA
>JAJDUQ010000290.1 GCA_022826505.1 Gammaproteobacteria bacterium | reverse complement strand
CACGCCCCGCATCCTCCGCGCCAAGTCCAGCAACCCGCCAACAAGGGCGCACCGACATCCCCCACCTGCCAGCCGAAATTAACTGACGCCTCCACCGACCCGCCGAGACCATACTGAAAAAGGACTTTTGAATAGGCCTGGTCCGCGTTTCCCTTGAGGGAGACGTCGATCGACTCGGTGCACGAGAAGAACGTTCGCCACGGCCACATCTCCACCCTGCACGTCTGGCCGGCCCGGCGGCCGCTCGCGGCCAGTCGCGCGGTGCTGCTGGCGACCCTGCTCGACGATCCCGGCGGCGACGGCCCGCGTCGTGACCTGCTGCGGCGCATTGGCGGCGACGTGACAAAGAAGGAGACCGAGCGCGGCGAGAGGGAAGAGACCATCGGCGGAGTGCTCCACTGGGGCCGCGAGTCGTCTCCCGATTTGGCGAGGTTTCGAGAGGAGATTCGCGAGGCGTTCGGAGGGCGGGCGCCCAAGGTGCTCGATCCTTTCGCCGGAGGAGGGGCGATTCCTCTGGAAGCGATGCGGCTCGGGTGCGAGGTCACCGCATCGGATCTGAACCCCGTCGCATGGTTCATCCTGCGGTGCACCCTGCACTACCCGCGCCTGATGGCTGGACTGACCCGTCCGTTGCCGGACTTCGCGGTACGGGATCGGCCCTTCGTGGAGGCGTTCCTCGCGGCGCAGGGGATCAGGAGAAAGAGTGATCTCCGCTCGCACCTTGCCCGCCTCGGGCAACGGCGATGGATCGTCCACGCAGCAGACCAGCTTCGACGTGGACTGGCCGGAGGCGAGTGCGGACTTTCCCTGGCACCTCCGCGCCTGGGGCCGGCGGGTGCTCGCCGGCGCACGCCGGGAACTCGCCTCGTGCTACCCGACCCGTGCGGAGTTCGAGCCGGTCAAGCGCAAGGGTCGCCGCGGTCAACCCGCGCCGGTGCCAGGGCGGTTCAAGCCGCGCCCACCGAAGATCCTGACGCCGGACGTGCAGGGATGCGTTTCGGTCGAACCACTCAACGCGGAGTTCGATTCTCTGTACCTGGAGGATCCGCGCAACCCCCGCTGGGTCGCCAAGCCCACGGTGGTGTACCTGTGGGCGCGGACCGCGGAGTGCGGCGACTGCCGGGCCGAGATTCCCCTCCTGAAGACGCGCTGGCTCTGCAAGCGCGGCGACAAGCGCGTGTTGCTGGCGATGACGCCGCGCGAAGACGGAAGCGGCGTGGAGTTCGGCCTCGAATCGGACGTTCCGAGGAGCCGCGACGACGGCGCCCTCGGCGCCGGCACCATGAGCCGAAGCGGCGCCAGGTGCCCGTGCTGTGGCGGTATCGCAACGATGCGGGACCTGCGGGTGCAAGGGCGCGCGGGAAGACTGGGCGCGCGCATGACGGCGGTGGTGGTGGATGGGCAGGAGGGGAAGGAGTATCGGCTGCCGAGGGAGGAGGAGATTGATGCAGCCCGGGTAGAACGTGGAGAGCTTGAAGCGTTTTTCGCGGAGCTCCCTTTCGGTCTTCCCGTGGAGCCAACGCCCAAGTCCGGCGTTGGAGCATCGCGGGCATTCTCGGTGGATGGATACGGCCTCCACACCTGGGGCAAGCTGTTCACTCACCGTCAGTTGCTCGCAATCGGTGCATTTGCCAAGCAAATCCGTCACGTTCGGGACGAGATGGCCGATTGCGGCTATCCCCCCGAGTGGCGCGAAGCGCTGGTCGCCTGTTTGGTACCGTCGATCAGCCGACTCGCCGATCGGTGCAACACCCTGGCTACCTGGACCAATGATCACGACAAGATCCGAAGCACTTTTGCGCGATTCGCGCTCCCGATGGTCTGGGACTTCGCGGAGTCCTGTCCTCTGACCGACACCACCGGCGGATTCGGGCAGGCCGTCGAATGGATCGCGCGAGTCTGTGAACACTCGCAAGAGGCAACGTCCCCAGCGCCTCCCGCCACGGCCATGCGCCAATCGGCGATCGATATCCAGGCCGGTGAATACGACCTGATCTGCACCGATCCGCCCTACTACGACGCCATCCCGTACTCGGACCTCATGGATTTCTTCCACGTCTGGCTGCGCCGAGTGCTGCATGGGCTGTCGCACGAGACCGACGTCGCATTCGCCGACCCGCTCGGACCGAAGTGGGATACCAACGAGAACGACGGCGAGCTGATCGACGACGCCGGCCGGTTCGGCGGCGACCGCGCCGCCTCGAAACGGAGCTACGAAGACGGGATGGCGCGGGCCTTCAGCCGGCTCAATGCATGCCTGCGCGACGACGGCCGATTGGTCATCGTCTTCGCCAACAAGCAGCCCGATGCATGGGAGACGCTCGTGTCGGCGCTGATCCGGGCCGGATTCGTGGTGACGGGATCGTGGCCCATCCGAACCGAGAGGGAGAACCGTCAGCGCTCGCTCTCGTCCGCCGCACTCGCATCCTCGATCTGGATCGTATGCAGGAAACGACCGCCCGCCTCCCGCGCCGGCTGGGACCGGCGGGTGCTGGCGGAGATGCGCGACAACATCACCACCCGACTGCGCGAGTTCTGGGACGCCGGCATCCGCGGCCCGGATTTCGTCTGGGCCGCCACCGGCCCGGCCCTGGAGGCGTACAGTCGACACCCGGTGGTGAAGATCACCGATGCGCCCGGCAAACAGCTCACTGTGGCCGCGTTCCTGCGCCACGTGCGTCGCATGGTGGTGGGATTCGTCGTCAGCCGCTTGCTGAGTCCGGACGGAGGGGCCACAGACGAGTTGGACGACGTGACCACCTACTACCTCCTGCACCGCAACGACTTCGGCCTGGAGCCGGCGGCTGGTGGTGCCAGCATCCTCTATGCCCTGTCCTGCAACCTCTCCGATTCGGATCTCGCAGGACGGCTGGACGTCCTCGCCCGCGGCGGCAAGCGACGGTCTGCGCAGAGCGACAGCGACGATAGCGACGCCACGGTGGTCGGCGGTGGAGAAGTGCGGCTCAAGGCATGGAGCCAACGTCGCGGCAAGAGTCTTGGTGAGCCGGACGCGAACGGTACGCCGCCCGCGGTGATCGACTGCCTGCACAGGCTGATGCAGCTCTGGAAGGCCGGCGATCGGAGGCAGGTGGACCGCTTTCTGGAGCAGCGCGGTCTATGGCGTCACGAGCTCTTCGCCTGCCTCACGCAGGCGGTGCTGGAGCTGGCCGAGGGCGGCTCCGAGGAGCGCTCGATTCTGGAGTCGATTCAGAATCACTTGCGAGCGGCGGACGCCGGTTCGCCCCGGCAGCGCGCTTTCCGCCTCGATGGACATTCCACATAATGACCGGGACGAACATCGATGAACGAACGGCAGTGGGCGGTGTCGAGAGATGTGGAAGTCCGGGTGATGTCCGCAGTCTGAATGCGCAGGAGAGCATCATGGATGTCAGGGAAGCTGTGCAGATGGCAAAGGATTACGTCGCCGAAATATTCGCCGACGAATCCATCGCGAACGTCGGGCTTGAAGAGGTCGAGTTCGACGAAATGGAACAAGTTTGGGCGATCACCATCGGCTTCTCGCGCTTCTGGGGCCGCATTGGGGACGTCGTTCGCGCTCTTGACGGAAATGCGGCGCGCACCTTCAAAATTGTTCGCATCGAGGACAACACCGGTCGTGTCCAGTCCATCAAGCATCGCACGGTAACGAGAGACCAATAACGTATGCCAAGTGCATTGTTCATCGACGCGAACCTCATTGTCCTGCTCGTCGTCGGCCTGTTCGGTCGCGAGCTGATCACCAAGCATCGTAGAACGAGGATATTCACCGTCGAGGACTACGACCGTCTGATCCACGCGATATCCCACGTCGGCAACATACGGGTGACGCCTAATACGTTGACGGAGGCGTCCAACCTGCTCGGGCAGCATGGAGAGCCCCAGCGCTCGCAGCTCCTTCTGGCGCTTCGTACCCTCATCGAGCAGAGCAGTGAGACCATCGTCGCCAGCGTGGACGCTGCACGGCGCGACGTGTTCCCGCGCCTGGGCCTGACCGATGCGGCGCTCCTGGAGGTCGTATCGGCCGACGCCCCATTGCTGACCGTGGACCTGGATCTCTATGTCGCGGCACTGGCGAGTGGGGATGAAGCAGCAATCAACTTCAACCATTGGCGGGGCTGGTGAGGGATGGATTCGGGGCGTCGCGCTCGGCACTGCGTGTTGCGAACGAACGCGTGTTCAGCCGCGGCCGGAGCCTCGCGCCGCCGTCCCTCCCATCGGAAACACCAATCATGACCGCCCCGCCAGACCGGAGCCGGGGGGGCCGAGCGCATGCCTCAACGACGAGTTGCATTCGGATGCCGGCCGGCGGCGCCGCGAAGAAGGCAGGGAGCACCACGAGATGCCGCCGGTCGCCGCGCTAAAGCGAAACGCCGGTCAGACGCTCGTATCCTTCCCGCCAGTGATGGCCAACACCGAGCGTATAGTGTTCGTCGACCATATCGATCATCTTGCAGGCGTGCTCGAAGAGCGACGGCCAGTCCTCATCCCGATGTCGGCCGAACCAGCCGAGGGCAAGCAGATCGATGCGTTCTTCGTCACCGAGTTCCCGGAACAGCTCCGCAAGACGCCGGTAGGTGACGGAGTCGAAATAGAACCCTGCATCTTTGGATGTCTCGATGACGAAGGGTCTGGCTTCTCCGTGGCGGGCATCTCGAACCGATTCCCGAGTTTCGGCCAGGCGATCGTGTGCTTCGATCAGTTGCACGACCGTCTCCTTCCGGATGACCAGCGCCGTCGCAGCCGCGGTGACTTCGTCCGCAAAGCCGTCTGCGCCGATGAAATCGATGTCGAGGTCCAGCGAACGGCCGGACACCTTGTTCACGAGCTTCTGGTCGGCGGTCATCAGCCTCGACTCCGTCTCCTCGGCGCAGGCAACGTAGAGACAGTCATACACGGGATGCTCGATTTCCAGTGAAATCAGCATCGCTCGCTCGATCAGGTCCTCGACCGGATGCAAGGTGATGGTTTCGCCCAACATTGACAACGAGTCAACGTATCGTGGCGAAGCCTCGAACTCCTTTCGGCGAATTTTCTTGCAGATGACGTTCGCAAACTCGGCGAGCAGCAAATCAGGGGCGTGCAGCTCGAGTCGGTGGGCGAGCAGCAGCCGTGCGTTCTCGGACAGCGGCTCGGACACGAACCACTTGACGGCGACGCTGGCATCGACGCTCAGCCTCATCGCTCTCGGTCTTCTCGCAGCAGCTCGACGCTGTCCGTTTGGGGCGTGTCCGCGCTCATGCGGGCGATTTGGGCAGAGCGCTCCCGAAAGTCGGCCATCCGGACGCGGCGATCGACCCTCTGCGTCAGCAGATAACGGACCTCTGCCTCCAACGAACGCTGGTTCGTCCTGGCTTGCGCCTTCAGCGCATCGATCACTCGATCGTCAAGATTGCGGATCGTCAGATTTCCCATCTGGATGTCCTCACGCGATGACTCCGTAATGCTAGCGTATCACCATCACGATGCATGCAAAGACGAATCTCGCCAGTCGGACTCGGTCTGCGGCTCCGTCGGTGGGTCGAGCCGGCCGGCAGGCGCCCGGGAACCAGGAGAACTCCAGCCATGACCATCACCGGACCTGCGCCGTGGCACCGCGTCGTCCGCCTCAAGGAGGAGCTTCGAAGCGGCGAGCTCACCCTCGCGGAGTTCGCCGCCGATCTCCACGAGGTCACCCTCGGACAGGGCACACGGCCCATCTATGAAGACCCGGCGCGATTCTTTGCACTCACGTTTCCCACCCACGCCCTGCGCGAGCTCGTCAAGGACGTGGCGGAACGACTTGCCGGGAGGAGCACCAAGGCGGTCCGGCAACTGGAGCTGACCTACGGCGGCGGCAAGACCCACACCCTCATCACGCTCTATCACCTGTTTCGCGATCCGGCCGCACTGTCCGACGTCAAGGCAGTGCAGGAGTTCGGGCAGCACGTGGGTGCGGAGCTGCCGAAAGCGTTTCCGGTTTCGCTCTGCTTCGACAAGATCGACGTGGAACGCGGCATCGACGGTATCCGCGCCCCGGACGGCGAGACACGCACCCTGAAGCATCCGTGGAGCGTGCTCGCGTTTCAGCTTGCCGGAGCCGACGGGTTGCGCGCGCTGCATGCCGACGGCAAGGACGAGGAGCGCGAGACGCCCCCCGCCGAACCCCTGCTGGCCAACCTGATTGCACGCCCGCCGGAGCAGGGAGTCGGCGCCCTGATTCTCGTGGACGAAGTGCTGATGTACGCGCGGGGCAAGGCGGGCATGGGTCAAGTCTGGCGCGAGCGAATCGTGGACTTCTTCCAGCATCTCGTGCAGGCCGTCACCAAGGTGGACCGGGCGGCCATGGTGGCCTCCCTGCTCGCTTCCGATCAGAGCAAGTACGACGATCTGGGCCAGAATCTGCAATCCGACCTGTTCGACGTCGTCCGACGGCAGAGGGAGGAAGGGGTCCAGCCGGTCGGACGGGAGGATGTGGCCCATGTCTTGCGGCGCCGACTCTTCGACGCAGACAGCCTGCTGGATTCCGGGGCGCAGGACGCGCAGGTCATCGGCGTGGTGGGAGCCCTGGCCCGCGTGGACGTCTCCACGAAGAAGAACCGACGCGAGGAGGAGGATCGCTTCCGCCGGAGCTATCCGTTCCACCCGGACCTCGGCGACGTGTTTTACAGCCGCTGGACGCAATTGACCGGATTTCAACGCACTCGCGGCATTCTGCGCACGCTGGCGACGGCACTGCGCGAAGCCGAACGGTGGGACGAGTGTCCGGTGATCGGTCCGGCGGCGCTGCTTGCGGCTCCCGAAGCAGAGGGTGTCTCCGAGGCGGTTGCCGACCTCGCCAGCATCTCCACTTCCGAGAGTTCGGAGGGGGCGTGGACCGACTGGCGCACGTTGCTGGAGAAGGAATTGCAGATCGCCCAGGGAATCCAGCGAGAGGTCCCGGCTCTGAGCCAGCGCGAGGCGGAGCAGGCGGTCGTGGCCGTGTTCCTCCATTCGCAGCCGATTGGCCACAAGGCCAATACTCTGGAACTCGTGCGCCTGGTTGGTGCGGGAGCCCCGGACGCCATCGAACTGGAGAAGGCGCTGGGGGGCTGGCGTGCTCTGTCCTGGTTCCTGGACGACGCCGATCTGGAGGACGACGATCCCGCGGGAGGGATCCCCAAGTCCTGGCGTCTCGGCAATCGTCCAAACCTGAAGCAGATGCACGACGAGGCGTGCGCCCAGCGCGTCACCGCCGAAGCGGTAGAGCGGCGGTTGGCGGAAGAGGTTCACCGTACGCGGCGTCTCACCGAAGGCGCCCGGGCCACCGGCGCACAGGTGCACAACCTGCCCAAGTCCCCCGCCGACCTCCGCGACAACGGCGAGTTTCGCTACGCGGTGCTCGGCCCGGAAGCTGCTTCGGAGTCCGGCAAGCCGAGTGCCGTGGCGAGCCGGTACCTTGCCGAGACCACGGGGGCGGACAAGCCCCGGGTGCATCGCAATGTCGTGGTGTTGGCGGCTCCCTCCCGCGACGGTGTCGCCGCGGCGCGCGAGGTGATTCGATCCCTCCTCGGGTGGGAAGACGTGCAGGCCCAACTCGCCGGGTACAGCGTGGATCCGGTCCGGAGCGAGCGGTTGAGAAGGCGCCTGGAGGACGCCCGGCGCCGCGTACCCGACACCATCCGCGCCGCCTGGTGCATCGTGGTGACATTGAACGAGCAAGGGCAGCCGCAGGCGTTCAGACTCCCCGCCGACGCTGGACCGCTGTTCGCACAGATCAAGGCGGACGAGCGATCACGCATCAAGGAAACGCCAGTGGATGCCGAAGCGCTCCTGCCGGATGGTCCGTACGACCTGTGGCAGGCAGACGACGAAGCACGGTACGCCAATGAGTTGGTGCGCGCCTTCGCCCGGAATCCACGCCTGCCGAAGTTTCTGAAAGCGAACGTCGTCATCGACACCGTCGTACAAGGAATCGACCGGGGCTTGTTCGTCGCGGAGCTTTCAAGGCCCGACGGCAGCCGCCGGACCTGGTGGCGCGACGTACCACCGCGGGAAGTCATGGACGACGACCAGTTGCGGGTCGTGCTGCCCGAGAAGGCGGAGATGGTGGAGTTGCCCGCACAACTTCTCACTCCGGGCGCCGGTGCCTTGCCCGGTCTTTGGGACGATGAGCGCGTGACGCTGGGGGACGCGATCACGTATTTCCGAGGTGGCCATGCCGTGACGGTGCCTCGGGATGGCTACGATGAGGTGGAGATCATTCCGCGCTGCGCAGAGGAGATCGTGCGGGAGGCGATTCGAACAGCGGTTTCGCAGGGCCTGATCTGGTTGGCCAACGGCCCCACTACCGTGTGGTACGAGCCGGTACCGGAGGACGCCCTGACGCTGGCGGCAACCTTGCGAGCGCGACCGGAACGGATTCCAGTGACCTCATTGGTGGAGGACGTACTCCCCGGGGCCTGGCATGAAGGCTCCACCAATGGCGTCGATCTCACTCGGGCTCTCTCTCAGATGCGGGGCGAGGCCCTGCCCTGGGGCTTGGTGCGGGAGAGCATCCTGGCGAGCGTGGACAGTCGCTGGCTGCGGGTCAAGGACGGCGACGCGTTGGATCTGCAGACTGCTTATCGCGACGCGGGCAGATTGGTCCTGGAACGGCCTTCTCAGGATTCCGCTACAGTTCCGCCGTCGGGTCCGGTATTCGAGCCGACAGTCGAGCTTGAAGCCCACCAGATTCACGACCTCGCCGATCTGGTACCTGAACTTATGGAAGCGAGCGCCGGCTATCAGTTGAAGTTTCGCATTCAGATTGTGTTGGACGATGCCCCGGAGGACGTTCGCACCGGAATCGACCAATTGATTGGTAGCCGCTTGCAGACCGAACCAGACAGAGGGACGTAGTCTCTACGGATCGCGAGTAACTCACTGGAAAACTCGAATTGGATTCGTACGACGACATCGGCTCATTCGGTTGCAGTGGAGTCTTGCCGGTCATCAACCTGTTGCTGGTCGGACACGGCTTGTCCGGTAACACGCCTTCGCGCGGTCTCTTCTGACAACCCGCCCCGCCATGGCGCCTTCGTACCGACCGCCGTCGACCACCACCTGCCCGTTGACCACCACGTACTCGATGCCTTGCGGATAGCACTTGTTGCCGTCCAGTGAGGCGCTGACGGTGTCGAGGTCGAAGATCGTGATGTCGGCGTCCGCACCCTCCCGCAGCATGCCCTTTCGCCGCAGTCCCATGGTCTGCGCCGCGCAGGAGGTCATCTTGCGTACCGCCTCCTCCAGGCGCAGCAGCTTCTTCTCCCGCACGTAGTAGCCGAGCACCCTCGGAAAGGAGCCGTACTGTCCGATCGAGGGATTGCCCTCCACGAACCCCATCGCGTCGGTCTCGATCATCGTCAGCGGATGCACCACCGCCGTGGTCAGGTCCTCGGTCTGCTTGAAGATGCGGTACATCGTGGCCTGGCAGCGTTCCTCCAGCACCAGGTCCATCACCGTGGTCTCGGGATCGGTGCCCCGGTGCCGGCTGATCTCGCTGATGGTCATGCCCTGAAATCGGCCGTTGGGCTCGCTCAGCACCCGCGCGAGGCGTATCTCGTCCCAGCGGCAGACCGCGGTGTCGGCGGCGATCCTCGCGGTCTCCGCGACCATCGCTGCCTTCATCCGGCTGCGCTCGTCGGGGTCGCAGAGGCGCCGAAAGAGCGCTTCCAGGCTCCCCTCGCTCACCCAGTGCGGCAGCAGGAGGCGCAGGGTGGTGCCGGCGGCGAGGGGGTAGACGTCGGTGGCGACCTCGAGTCCTTCCTCGCGCGCCTGTTCGATCGTGTCCAGGACCTCGCCGATCCTGCCCGCGTTCGCCTCGCCCTGGACGCCGATGTGGGAGATGACGACCGGCAGCTTGGCCTCGCGTGCGACGTCGAAGCTCTCCTCGAGCGATTCGAAGATACGATCGCTGTAGTCGCGCATGTGGGTGCCGAACATGCCCCCGTACGCGGCCGACACCTTCGCGAGCTCGATGACCTCGTCGCTTTGCGCGTAGTCCCCGGGGGCGTAGGCGAGCCCGACCGAGAATCCGAAGGCCCCCGCCTCCATCGCCTCGCGAACCGTGGCCTTCATGCGGGCGAGCTCGGTCCCGGTCGGGGGGCGGTTCTCGAAGCCCATCGCGTCGATGCGTACCGTTCCGTGCCCCACCATGGGCACGAAGTTGGTGGGGATGTCGAAGCTCTCCAGCTCGCGCAGGTACTCGTCGAAGGTACGCCAGCGCCAGGAGAGCACGCCCTCCACCGGCGCCTCGAAGGCGACGTAGGCCTTGAGCAGGTCCAGGGTGTCGGGGTTGACCGGAGCTGCCGATTCGCCGCACTGCCCCGCGCATTCGGTGGTGATGCCCTGGCGGAGCTTGAAGTCCCGCGGATTGTTCGGATCGAGGACGGTGAAGTCGGCGTGGCAGTGCACGTCGACGAACCCGGGCGCCACGTAGAGCCCTTCCGCGTCGATGACCCGATCGGCCTTGTCCTCAATCCGGCCGATCGCGGCAATCCGGCCGTCCTTCACCGCCACGTCGGCGCGGAACCAGGGGTTGCCGGTGCCGTCGACGACGCGACCGTTCCGAACCATCAGGTCGTACATGCAATGTTCCTCGGGAAGAGTGGTGACGTATGTCGCGGGCGAACCGTTGCTGCGCCGGTCGGCGAATCTCGGCATGGACTCGACGCTGCAAGCTTTCCGGTCGCGACGGCGTCTACCGGGGAACCGGTGTAGCCGTGAATGCACCGTCGCGAAGTCTTGGCGCGACATGGTCGCGGTTCAAGTCCGCCGCGGCAATCACGTCCTGCGGAAACCCCCAGCCGATCAGCTCCTTGCCGGAAACGCAACGTTGCAGGGCTTCGAGCAGGCGCGGCGCAGCATCTTCGTACGCGGCGATCGCGGCCGTTGCCTCCGGCGAACGACTGCCGTTCAGGTGTGCGAGGACGGCTCCGGCTCCGATCTGGTCTTCGAGCGACGGCCGCAGACTGCTGTCTCGCCAACGTTCTCCGCAGGCGATGACCGCGACGCGGGGACCACATGCCATTGCGGCCAACGCGACCGCCCGTGCGTTGCGCAGGCACCCGGCGAAGGTGGGAGTGCTGCCGGTTGCGAGCGAGAGGGTCGCGCCATTCGGTGACGGGAGCACGATGCGGCTGCCCTTCGACAGGGTCATCAGGGAGTGCGGAGAGAGCGAATGCCCGCCCGAGGCCCGTGGACCGGCCAGCACCGCACGCACGGACCTTGCGTAGCCGGCGGCGGATTCGTCGTGATATCGGTACGGATAGACGGCCGCTCCCTTCGCTGCCGCCACCACCACCGCGGTGGAAAAGGTCAGTACGTCGACAATGACAGCGGCATGGCGGGGTTCATGGTGTGGATGCGGCGGGCGGTGTAGACGGTGATCTCCGACATTCCCGGGTTCCTGTCCGGCAAGCGGGCGGCCGTACTGTGCCCGGCCCGCGGCACCCCCACAAGGCGGCGCGTCCGGAACCGCGCCGGTGCACCGGCCGGCGACTCGGTCGGGCCCTTCGGCAAGTGGCTCGGCTACGGGTCTCGGATCAGCCGTACGTCGACCCCTGCGTCGATTTCGGTCCAGACCCGGTCGGCGGTCAGCGCCGGCAGGCCGGTGCGGGCCGCCAACTGGAGACATGCCCGGTCGCCGAGCGACAGCCCTCGGCGACGGGTGGCGTCGCGGATGTCCGCCGCCTCATGGGCCTGGTCGGCGTCAAAAGGGACGATCTCCATGCCCATGAGAGCAATCGAGCGCCGCACCTCCGCCGCGTTCGCCCCCAGGTCGGCAAGGCGAGCGCCTGCCTCGGCGACGTTCACGGCCGAGACCAGCGCGTCGCCGCGGTAGTCCGCGACCACTTCCGCGCCCCGTTCGCCGCGGAGAAAGGCGAGGATCGCCGACGCATCGAGCACCGCTCTGCTCATTCGCCGCCGTCCACCGACAGCTCCCGCCGTCGTTCCCGGAGCAGCTCGTCCACCAGGCTGACGCCTTCGGGGACGTATCCCGCGATCATTTCCCGAACCCGGCGGACTTCCGTCGCATCGCTGACCACGTGCAGATCGTCGCCCTCGACCCGCATGAAGACGGCGTCCCCTTCTTCGATTCCGAGGGCCTCGCGGTACGCCGCGGGGATGACCACCCGTCCTCCCGGACCGACGACGACTCGCACCTGCTCGGGTCTCGCATCGCAGTGGTGTGGAGGCGTGGCGGCCTGCGGTCGCGTCTCCCGGCTCAGGCGCGGTTCCAGGTAACCGTCCCGCACCAGCACGTTGCGCACATGCTGGTAGCGGATGCCGAGGAACCGCCGGATCTCGGAACGGCTGTATCCCTCGCGGTACAACGCCCGAATCTTGTCACTCGTGGTAGTACATCCCGCAACTACATGATTTGGTACATCGATCTTGTTTTCATGCGTCTGCATGGCTGCCAGCATTCAGGATGATAATTGGAAGTAACCATTCAATGCGACACAAATACCGCCATCTGTCCAGACATACAACCCATGAGCGACGGAAGCGTCCATGCTTGGGGAGTCTCGAACGCGCGATCGCGACAATCGAGGGCGAGGCGACGGGCAGGCGAGGTCGGGATGCGGCGTCTCGCACACTCCTAGAATGAAACGCAGGCAGTGGAAATCGTGCGCAGAACAGACTCCTGGCCGAAGGTGCGCCTGTACGCCTGCGCAATCTCCCTGGTGTGCTGCATTCCCCCAGCACCCGGCGCGGCGAGGACGAGCACGACCTTCGAGCGCTCCCGCACAACGGTGCCGGATGAGTCGCGCCATTGCCCTGCCGCGTCCAGCACCGTCAGGCCGTCGGGGAATCGCGGGGTGATTTCTTCGGCCAGAAACTCACGCCATGCCGCGTCGGTCACGGTCTCCACGGCGCCCTGGCTGCGTCCGAAGAAGAGCCGGTACTCGACGAAACGGTCGGTGCCGGCCGGGCACGGAGGGTTGTCGGCGCGCAGTACGGGGACAGGCGCCAGAATCAGGGCTGCAAGTACCGGAGCAATTTGGATCCAACACACTCGTTTCGTCATGACCTGTTCCTGCCTGTTGGCGCGTCGTGGGTTGTTCCTTCTATCGCGGATGGTTGCCGGAGTCCGGATTTCCCTCCGCCGCCCTCGGCCAGATCCGCGAGCACCTGCCGGCCGGCGTTGTATCCGGGGGCGCCGGTGACGGTACCACCGGGCCAGGTGGAAGAGCCGCAGTTGTAGAGGCCGGCAATCGGCGAGCGGTGGTCGGAAAAACCGGCCACCGGGCGTAGTCCGAACATGTGGCGCGGGGTCATGTCGAGGTGCGTGATATTGGCGCCGGGCAGGCCGAATTCGGCTTCCAGATCGGCCGGGCTCCAGAACCGGCGGTCGACGATCCGGTCTCGCAGTCCGGGCAGGTACTCCTCCAGAACGTCGATGCAGTGCTCGCCGAACCGGTCGCGCTCGGTGGACCACGCTCCGTCGCTCAGTTCGTTCGGCGCGTGGAAGATGTTGGCGCTCAGGAGGTGCCGTCCCGGCGGCGCCAGAGTCGGGTCCGCCATGGTCGGGAACAGACCCCAGAACACCGGCCCCTGCGACGGACGGCCATGCTTCGCGTCCTCGAACGCCCGGTCCTGGTACTCGATGCTCGGCGCAATCCGGAACTGGCACCCCGCGCAGGCCCGCTCCAGACCCTTCGGCGCGGCGGCGAAGTCGGGGATGGCATCCAGCGCGAGCGCCACCTTGAACGCGGAGCCGCGTCTCGGCAGGCGTTCGACCGTAGCGCGAAACTCCGGTTGCAGGTTGGGCGCCTCAATCAGGTCGAGATAAGTGGTCCACGGGTCGAGATTCGACACCACGATGCCGGCACCGACTTCTTCTCCATCCTCCAGCACGACTCCAATCGCGCGTTCTCCGTCGACCAGAATTCGTCGAATCGCGCACTCGGTGCGCACTGTTCCGCCTGCGGCTTCCAGCGAGGCGCGCATTGCGCGAACGATGCTCCCCATGCCTCCCAGCGGCAGCCCCGTGGACCCCCGCAGGACCTGCCGGCGCGGATCGTGCTCGGCCGCGACGCTCGACGATGCGAGCGACATCGGACGCATCATCAGCCAGGTGGCGGAACCGGGAGACAGCGGACTGAGCCAGTTCGACATGACCCCGAGCATCGCGAGCATCGACTTCAGGTGCGCGGATTCGAGGAATTCGTCGAGCAGGTCGGAGACGCTGCCCAGGAACACCTTCGCAAACGCCTCCTCGTCTTCGGGCGTCTCAAGTCGGGAGACCAGTGCGCGCAGCGTCGGCGGGGCCTCGAACAGGGATGCGCCGAGACGTTCGGCGAACCGGTTCAGATATTCGAACAACGCGGCGTAGCCGTCGACGTCGCGAGGCGAGAACCTGCGAATCTGCTCCGCCACCTGCGCGCGGTCGCGCCACCCCACGAACGCGCGTCCGTCGGGAAACGGGAACATCAGCGTCGGGTCGGGATGGGTGAAGGTCAGGCCGTGGCGTTCGAGTTCCAGATCCGCCACCACCCTCGGCTCGAGCGATCCCGGAGAGTTCGTGATCGACGCCCGGTAACCCGGGAAGTACTCGTACTCCGCGCATGGACCGCCGACGATGTGGCGACGTTCGCACACCAGGACCCGCAGTCCGGCGCGGGCGAGGTAAGCGGCGCAGGTGAGGCCGTTGTGGCCGCCGCCGATCAGGACCACGTCGTAGCGCTTCACGAGACCAGTGATGCGCATCCGTGGCCGGGCTTCTGCCCGCAGTCGGTCTGCCGGGGATGGCCGCTGCGTGGCAAGGGATTCAGCGCGCGGAGAGCACGGCGTCCATGGCCTTTCGGAATATCGCCCTGGACTCCGATCCGTGCACGACGTCCCAGCGGTACTCGTAGCTTCCCCCGGGGACCACCTTCAGGTCCACGAAGGTCGGGCCGGGTGCGGTCAGGATCTCCGGCAATGCTTCCGCAAGCGCATCCATCTCCGAGAATTCGTGAACGTTGGGGATGCCCGCCGCCTTCGCCATCCCGGCGAAATTCACGAATCCGGATCCAGGAATGGGGTGTGCGCCATTCGCTTCGTACGTACCGTTTTCGAACACGAAGTGAATCAGGTTCTCCGGCGCCGCCTCGGCGATGGTCACGAACGTGCCGAGGTTCATGAGCAGGCTGCCGTCGCCGTCGAGCACCCACACCCGGCGCTCCGGCACCCCGATCGCGAACCCCAGTGCGTGGGACGACCCTTGCCCCATGGCCCCGAAGGCGTAGTAGGTGAGCGGCCACGGCTTGATTGCATGCCACTCGAATGCTGCCTGATACAGCGGCACCACGATTTCGTCGGCGTGGTGCGCGGCCAGGAGCCGGATGCAGTCGTCGCGTACGATCATGCGCCTGGCAGCATGGCGCCGATGAACAATGCGACCGGCCGCGAACGCCGGTAGGCGCCGTCGATGGCGGGGACGATGGCCGACTCGTCGCCCGCGTGGCGCAACAGGCGGTGCTCGACTTCGATGGCGTCGAGCGCGGGCATGGCGCAACGCACGATGTGCTTCTCGGATTGCCGGGGGTCCTCATCCGCCACTGCGCCCTGGAGGCCAATCAGCATGCACACCGGCAGTCCGTACCCCGCAGCGATGGCGCGAATGGCGTTCATCGAGTCGTACATGCCGGTCTGCTGCATCATGAGGAGCGCGCGCTTGCCGCAGTACGAGAGCGCGGCGCAGATGGAAACCCCTTCATCCTCCTTGCAGACCCTGACGTGGCGAAGGTCCGGATCGGTGGAGACCGGACGCAGCAACCCCTCGCTGGTCACGATGTCCGGCACCGAAACCACGACCTCGACGCCGCTCGCCTTGATGGCGGAGAGAATCGACGGGCCTCGAAGCGTGTCGTTCATCGAGTGTGTCCGGTGGTCCTGTACGCTCGGGAACGGTCCCGGCGCTCGCGGCTGCGCATCTTACCGGAGTGCGGAGCGGGAGAGATGATGCATGCAGGCCCCGGTGCGCCACCTTGTTTCCGCACGAGCCGGAATCCATGCCGCACTCGATCTCCTCGGGATACCGTGATCGCGGTGAACGAGGCACGTCCGTTTCGATGTGCCCTCAAGTAGCGCGGTCCGCCGTGCGTTGAGCCTCCGGCCCCGCGGCCCGCCACGCACGGGATGTCCATGCTCTCGCGGGCTTCGCCCGTGACGCCGTACGCGGCTTGTCGTTCCGAGCCGAAACCTCGCTAGAATTCAATGGACTACCCGGTATCGCGCACTGGCTCGACGCCCGCTGCCAGGGTTCGCCAACACATCGCAGACGGTGTCGCCGTCGGGAATCGACGCTTGGAACACCTTCAGCTCATCGCCAGCGGGCTCGCCAACGGCTGCGTCTACGGCCTCATCGCGCTGGGGTTCGTGCTCATCTACAAGGCGACCGAGCAGGTCAATTTCGCGCAGGGCGACCTGATGATGCTCGGCGCGTTCGTCGCGGTCGGTCTTGCCAACGAGGTGTATCTCGGACTGCCGTTCTGGATTGCGTGCGTCGGCGCCGTGGCGGCGGTTGCCGCCGTCGGCTGGCTGCTCGAGCGCACGATTCTGCGTCACGTGTTCGGCCAGTCGCAGTTGGCGGTGGTGATTCTCACCATCGCGATCGGCTTCGTGCTGCGCTTCGTCGCCGGCACCGTGTGGGGCCACGAGCCGCAGGTCCTGGAGAGCCCCTTCGCGGGGGTCAACCGGAAGCTCGGAGCCGTGGTCCTGGGAGTCGACGAGATTGCGGTCATCGTCGTCACGGTGGTCCTGACGGTGTTCCTGTTCGCGTTCTTCAACCGTACGAAGCTCGGGATCGCCATGCAGGCATCGGCCCAGAACCAGCTCGCCGCGTACTGCATGGGGATCTCGGTGAAGCGGATTCATGGTCTGACGTGGGGACTCGCCGGCGCCACCGCGGCGGTGGCGGGGATCCTGTTCGCGTCGAAGGGATCGATCGATCCGAACACCGGCCTGCTCGGCATCAAGGCGTTCGCGGCGGCGGTCATCGGAGGGTTCGGATCACTGCCCGGAGCACTGGCCGGCGGACTGATCGTGGGCCTCGCCGAGCAGTTCGCGGCGCGTTACGTCGCGGCGGGATACTCCCAGATCGCTCCCTACGCGATCATGCTGCTCGTGCTGATCCTCCGGCCCCACGGATTGTTCGCGCAGGTTCGCGGCAAGAAGGTCTGACGCGATGAGGACGCACTTCAAGACGGGCTACCACCAGGACATCCGCCTCTTCGCGGACGGTCGCGTGGCGTTTCGCTACGCGGTGCTCGTCGCTCTCGCGGCGGCGCTCCCCTTCGCGCTCGACGACTTCCTGCTCGGGGAGGTCACCAACGTTCTGATCTGGGCCATCGCGGGCATGGGCCTCATGGTGCTGACCGGTCATGCGGGCCAGCCGAGCCTCGGCCACGCCGCGTTCCTCGCCGTCGGCTGCTACGTCCACGCCATTCTCATGGACCGGTTCGGCCTGCCGTTCCTCGCGTCCTTCACCCTGGCGGGCCTTGCAACCGGGCTCGTCGGGGTGCTCGTCGCAATTCCCGCACTGCGGCTGCACGGAATCTATCTCGCCATCGCCACCCTGGCTCTTTCGATCCTGACCGAGGACATCATCGTGCTGGCCGAGCCCTGGACCGGCGGCGTGGTCGGCCTGAACGCGCCGTCGATCACCATCGCGGGGGTCGAGGTGGATCGTTTCGCTTCACCCGACCGCTTCTACTGGCTCTGCCTCGCGGTCGCGCTGCTCGTCACTCTCGGCTACCGCAACCTCCTGCGCGGGCCGTTGGGCCGTGCCTTCACGGCAATCCGCGACTCGGAGGTCTCGGCGCAGGCGATGGGGGTGAGCCCGGCCCGCACCAAGGCTGCCGCGTTCGCACTGTCGTGCATGGCGACGGGCTGGGCGGGCGCGCTGATGGGGCACTACGTCTACACGTTCAACCACGAAGTGTTCACCGTCTTCATCTCGATCCAGCTCCTGCTGATGATCGTGATCGGCGGGCTCGGGGCGATTCAGGGCGCCTGGTACGGCGCGATCGTGGTCGGACTCGTCCCGCAGGCGATCACCATTGCGCGGGACTGGGTGTCAGGGGCGCTCGGCGGTGCCGCCGTCGCCGTCCCCGGGCTCGAGGCGGGGGTCTTCGCCCTGATCCTGATCCTCATCCTCCTGTTCGAGCCGCACGGAATCCACGGGCGCCTCGTGAAGTGGAGGGTCTGGTTCGAGCTGTTTCCCCTCGGGCGCCGCGACATGTTCCGCCGAAAAAGGGGCTACCTGAAGACGGAGCGGCTGCGATGAGCCTGCTGGAAGTCCGGGACGCGACGCTGCGATTCGGCGGCGTCACCGCGCTCGATCGGGTGTCGTTCGACGTTCGATCCGGAGAAGTGTTCGCCGTCGTCGGGCCGAACGGCGCGGGAAAGTCGACGCTGTTCAACCTCATCTCGCGCTTCCACGACCCCGACGCAGGGGAACTCCGGTTCGAAGGACGCAGCCTCCTGGCCCATGCCGCGGAGGACATCGCGGGGCTCGGCATCGCCCGTACCTTCCAGAACATCGAGCTGTTCGAGCGCTCGACGGTGCTCGAGAACCTGCTGGTGGGGCGCCACATCCATCGCAGGGCCTCGATCCTCGCGCAGATCCTGTTCCTGCCCGCGGTGCGTCGCGAGGAGATCAGGCACCGGGGAGCTGTCGAGCGGGTCATCGACTTGCTGGAACTCCAGCCCCACCGGGAGAAGACCATCGCCGGACTCCCCTACGGGGTCCGCAAGGTAGTGGAACTCGGCCGGGCGCTGGCCGTGGAGCCCAAGCTCGTCCTGCTCGACGAGCCCGCCTCCGGGCTTTCCCACGAGGAAGTGGTCTCCATGCGATTCTGGATCGACGATATTCGCCGCCTGGGCGTGACGGTGCTGATGGTGGAGCACCACATGGGTCTGGTCTCGGCGGTGTCCGACCGCGTGCTGGCGCTGGCCGACGGGCGGGCGGTCGCGCTGGGCACCCCGGGCGAGGTGCAGTCTCACCCCGCGGTGGTCGAGGCGTACCTGGGTGCCGACGAAACGGGCGCGGGGAGGGCGGCATGACCGGCGGCGCCGCGCTTCTCCAGGTGCGCAATCTCGAGAGCCATTACGGGCCGATCGCGGCGCTGCGCGGGGTGAGCCTCGACGTGCCCGATGCGGGCGTCACCGCGGTGCTGGGCGCCAACGGGGCAGGCAAGACGACGCTCCTGCGGACGATCTCCGGGATCATGGAACCCGAGAAGGGCGAGGTGCGATTGGCCGGGGAGTCCATCGGTGGAAGCGAGCCGGATCGCATCGTGCGACGGGGCGTCGCGCACGTTCCCGAGGGACGGGAAGTGTTTCCCCTGCTCACCGTCGCAGAGAACCTCGCGATGGGGGCCTGGGTGCGCGCCGACTCGGCAGTGGACGAGGACCTGGAGACCGTTCTCGGCTACTTCCCCGTCCTGAGGGGACGGTTTCGGCAGGCAGCGGGCACGCTCTCCGGCGGCGAGCAGCAGATGCTGGCCATTGCCCGGGGACTGATGTCTCGGCCGAGGCTCCTGCTGCTCGACGAGCCCTCGCTCGGGCTCTCGCCGCGGCTCGTGCGCGAAATCTACGCCATCATCCGGCGCCTCAATCGCGAGCGCCGGGTCGCCATGCTGCTGGTCGAGCAGAACGCCAGGGTCGCACTCGACGTCGCGGACACCGGTTACGTGATGGAGACCGGCCGGATCGTGATGGATGGTCCTGCCGAGCGGTTGGCGCAGAGCCGCGACATCCAGGAGTTCTACCTGGGCGCGCGGGACCGGGGCCTCGGCACCGAGCGGCGCTGGAAACGCCGCAAGACGTGGAGATAGGAGCCGAGGATGGCCCGCTCGACCCGGACGATCGATCAACCGCCCTCCGTGGCCGCGGGTTCGGCTCCGTCCGGGTCTCCATTTCTCGTCGACGGCTGCGACACTCTCGCAAAGCTGTTCCTGCGCCGCTGCCTCACGCTGGGAGATCGCACCGCGCACCGCGAGAAGGCGTTCGGCATCTGGCAGAGCCATTCCTGGACGGAGTTTCTCGAAGGCGCCCGCGCCATCGGCCTGGGACTGACCGAGCTGGGTCTGGAACGTGGCGAAGTCGTCTCGATCCTCTCGGAGGACCGCAAGGAGTGGATCTACGCGGATCTCGGGGTCCAGTGTGTCGGCGGCATCGCGTCGGGCGTCTACACCACCGACAGCGCCGAGCAGCTCGCGTGGCTGCTGGCGCACTCGGGAAGCCGCTTCCTCATCGTGGAGAACGAGGAGCAGCTCGACAAGTTCCTGCGGGTCCGTCATCGGACTGCGCAGGTGCACAGGTGCATCGTGATCGACCGCGACGGCCTGCACGGTTTCTCCGACGAGCAAATTCTGTTTCTCGACGAGCTGTGCGGTGCCGGTCGGGCGGCCCAGGAGGAGGACCCCGAACGGTTCCGGCGGGAGATCGAGGCATCGCGGCCCGGCGACGTCGCGCTGCTGATCTACACCTCGGGCACGACCGGGGCACCGAAAGGGGCGATGATTACCAACGAGAACGTCATCTTTTCCGTTTCCTCGGCGTTGCGTGCCACGCAGGTGCGCGAGGGCGACGAGCAGTTGTGCTTCCTGCCGCTGTGCCACGTGCTGGAGCGGCTGATCTCGGTCTTCGTTCCCATCGCCGCGAAGTCGACGGTGAACTTCGCCGAGAGTGTCGAGACCGTCTTCGACAACCTGCGCGAGGTCTCGCCGGCCACGTTCACCGCGGTTCCCCGGGTATGGGAGAAGATTCATTCACGCATCCAGGTGCTCGCCGCCCAGGCAAGCCGGCCCGGCCGCCGGGCCTGCGAGCGGGCGATCGCCTGCGGCTTGGAGCGGGCCGGGTACCTCATGGAAGGCCGCCCGGTGCCCGTGGGACTCGAGGCGCGTTTCCGGTTCTGGGACCGACTGGTGCTGGCGAACCTGCGCCGCATGATCGGCCTGGACGGCGCGCGCACCGTCACGACCGGGGCGGCGCCGATATCGCCCGATCTGGTGAAATGGTACTGGGCGATCGGCGTCGTGATGCTGGAGGGTTACGGATTGACGGAGAGCGCGGGGGCATTGACGGTGAACCGATTCGATCGGAACCGAGTCGGCTCGGTCGGGCCGCCGGCTCCGGGAGTCGAGATCAAGGTCTCCGCCGACGGGGAGCTGCTTGCGAAGGCTCCACTGATCTTCAAGGGCTACCGGAACGATCCGGCGGCGACGGCGCGGGCCGTGCGCGACGGCTGGCTGCACACCGGCGACACCGGACGGATCGACGACGAAGGGTTCGTGTGGATCACCGGAAGGATCAAGGACATCATCATCACCGCCGGCGGCAAGAACGTGGCTCCGGCGGAGATCGAGACCAGGATGAAGTTCTCCCCCTTCATTCTCGATGCCGTCGTCATCGGCGATCGGCGCCGCTACCTGACCGCGCTCGTCATGATCGATCAGGAGAACGTGGAACGATTCGCGCAGGAGCACCGGGTGGCGTTCTCCGACTTCGCGTCGCTGTGTGCCGCCGGTCCGGTACGCTCTCTGATCGGTGCCGAGGTCGAGGCGGTGAACGCCGGGCTTGCCCGGGCCGAGCAGGTGAAGGACTTTCGGCTGATCGACATCCTTCTGACCCCCGAGGACGAAGAGCTGACGCCCACCATGAAGATTCGGCGCAGCATCGTCGAGCGAAAGCACGGTGCACTGATCGAACAGATGTATTGACCCTCCAGGAGACGAACGATGAGAACGCTCCCAACGATTGCCGCGGCTCTGGCCGCCGCGGTCCTGATGGCCGTGTCCCCGCTGTTTGCCGGTCGCGCCCTCGCCGACCAGGGCATCCACGACGACGAGGTCGTCGTCGGTTCGGTCAGCGATCTGTCGGGGATCTTCGCCGCGTTCGGGGCCCCGGCCGTGGCGACCGCGCAGATGCACTTCGATGCGGTGAACGCGGCCGGCGGCATCCACGGCCGGAAGATCCGGTTCGTGGTCGAGGACATGGCCTACCAGATGCCGAAGGCGATGCAGGCCTACAACAAGCTCCTCAATCGCGACAAGGTCTTCGCGATGCTGCTCTCGGTGGGTACCCCGATGAACATCGCGGGGCTCAAGCTGATGACGCCGAAGAACGTCCCCAACCTGACGCCGCTCTCCGCCGCGCGGCAGTTGCTGGACGAGCCGATTCGTCTGCGCTTCATGGGCTCGGCCTCGTACTACGAGCAGGTGCGGCTGGCGGCCGCGTACCTGGTCGAGGCGCATGGCCTCTCGCGTGTCTGCACCATGTACATCCCCAGCGACTTCGGCAAGGAGATCCAGGAGGCACTGCGCGACGAAGCCAATGCCGATGCTGCGCTCTCCTACGTCGCGGAGACCACGCACAAACCCGACGAATCGGACTTCGTCGGCGCGCTGCAAAAGCTGAACGCCGAGGGGTGTGAACTCGTCGGACTTGCGCTCGGCGTGCGCCAGGTCATCACGGTGGCGGGCACCGCGAAGAAACTCGGGCTCGATCACCTGAAGTTTCTCGGCTCGTCCGCGTCCTTCCACACCGTGCTTGCCGCGGTGCCGGGAGGCGTGACCGAAGGGCTGTTTGCGGCAGCCGGCTGGGTCGACTTGGCGGCCCGGGCCGAGCCGGAGCCAGCCGCGTTCATCGCGGCGTACGAGGAGAAGTTCGGCGAGTTCCCGGGCACTTCTGCGTTGCTCGGCTACTTCGGCGCCCGCGGGTTTACGAAGGCGCTGGAGAAGGCGGGACGCGAGCTCACCGTCGACAGCTTCGTGGCCGCGATGGAGAATCTCGACTACCACGATCCGCTGCTGGACAATCGCGTCCGCTATTCGGCCGATGACCATCAGGGCTCCGACGCCACAATCGTGTCGGTCATCGAAGACGGCGGCTGGAAGGAGGTGGCGCGGCTGAAGTGACGCGCACCGCCGCACGTGGCTGTGCGTTCTCGTGCGCCCGCGGCGCGCCGGAGAATCGGGGGACGACGGTGCTGTCTGTCGCTCCGGACGACTGGAGCCGGCTCTCCCGGTTGCGGGAGATGCCGGAGATCGACGCCGGCCGCATGATGGCCGTCTGCGTCGAGAGCTTCGTCGGTGCCGCCGGCGAGCGCGACGGGGTCAAGCTGAAGCAGGTCCTGGTGACGAAGGGCGGGTACGAGTTGCTGTCGACGTATCCGCTGGAAGACGCACCGGTTCCAGATGCTTGTCGCCCGTGCGCTGCGCGGCCCGCCGCGCGACGCCGCTCAGCCGCTCCTGCGCACCTCGCACAGATAGGATCGGAGCGGGGTCGAGCCGCTGACCGGGTCCGCGTGCTCCGCGCCGACGGCGGCGTTCAGGTTCGCGGCTCCGTCTCCGACCGGCGGATAGCCGGGAAGGCCGAGCTCCCGGCAGGCCTGCCACCATCCGTGTTGCGCGGCAACGACGTCGGGGGCGAGCGTGGCCTTGAACGCGGCGCGGGCGCGGACGCGGTCCGTGGGCGTCTCGATCTCCACCCAGTCGCCCTCGGCGATGGCGCGCGCCGCTGCCGTGTCGGGGTGCATTTCCACCTTGGGATGCGGCTGGCGCCTGCGCAGGCGTGGAAGATTGCGGTGCTGGCCGTGGCAGAACAGATGCGACTTGGCGGTCGTCAGCACCAGGGGATATCGCGCGGCGAGGTCGGGACGCGCGTGCGGGCCGGTCGCCGGCGGCTCGAAGGCGGGAAGGGCGGGCTGGCCCTGCTCTCGGAAGGTCTCCGACCAGATCTCGACCCGCCCGGACAGGGTCGGAAAGCCGTCCTGCTCGTACTTCCCGTACGGGGCCTCCAACGCCACGTCGATTCCCTTCGGGCGGGCGCGCAGGGCGTCGAGCCCGATGCCGGAGGGTGCGAGCCACTCCCGGAAGCCCGCGTCTCGGTCGCCGTTCCAGAAACGGTTTCCCAGTCCCAGGCGCTCGGCCAGAGCAAACGCGATCCACCCGTCGTCGCGGGACTCTCCGCGCGACTCCACCGCCGGCGGCCGGAGCTGGACGCGGCCGTTGGCGGCCTGGGTGATCTCGAATCCGACCCGCAGCGCCTCGCGCTCCCACGCGGTGTTGACCGGCAGCAGGACGTCCGCGTACTCGGCGGTAGGGTTCGGGAAGATGTCGGCATGCACGTGGAAGTCGAGATTCTCGAGCGCCTGAATGCCTGTCGCGGCATCGGCCTGGGAGACGAGGAGGTTCTTGCCGAAGGTGAGAAGGCCGCGAATCGGGTAAGGCAGTCCGGTGAGGATGGCGCGGTAGAGGTCTTCGGACGTGCACCACCCGTCCTTCGGCGGCCCCAATGGGCGCTCGGCGAGGCCGAGCGTCTTCGCGCGGTGCGCTTCGGTCACGAACTCGCGGCCGGAGACGTCATGGATCGGAACCTTCGCGAACTCGATGTTGCCGCCCCGGCGCCCGAGACTGCCGGTCAGTGCGTAGAGGCAGGAGATTGCCCGATCGGTCTGCGTCGCGTTCGTGTGCTGTCCGACCCCGGACCAGGCGTAGTAGGCGACGGGGCCGGAATGCGTGAGCATTCTGGCTGCGGCGTGGACGTCTTCGCCCGCAACGCCGGTCGCCTCTTCCAGTGCGTCGCCGGCGAACGGTGCGCATCGCTCGCGCCACGTATCTAGCACCGTACGGCAGCGCACGGGGCCGGCCGGAGTCGGCACCGTGAACTCGCCTTCAAGCGCCCATGGTGCGCCGTCGAGCGGAGCGGACGGTACCACCTGCTCGCGTTCCGTCAGTGTGTTCCAGGCCACGAACCGGTCCGCGTCGCCGCCGGCGACGATGTCGCACTCCCGCAGCAGCCTCGCCTCCGTTCCGTGCACGAGATACGGGGCGTTGGTCAGGTCCCGCACGAAATCGCGGTCGTACCAACCTTCCTCCAGCACGACCCGGGCGATTCCCAAAGCCAGCGCCCCGTCGGTGCCCGGCCGGACGCGCAGCCAAAGGTCCGCCTTGTTCGCGGCCCCGGCCCGGCGCGGATCGACGACGACGAGCTTCGCGCCCCGGGCCCTGGCGTCCGCCACCTGCCGGGCCTGCGCGATCCAGGAGGTGCCCGGATTGTGCCCCCACAGCAGTGCGCATCCGGCGTGCTCCCAGTCCGGAGTGCCGATACTCGTGCCGTACGTGTAGGTGGTCGCGACGTCCTTGTGCCAGTTGCAGATTTCGGTGCCGTAGCAGTTGTTGGGACTGCCGAACGCGTGCATCAGGCGCTCCACCCACTGGATGGAGTCCGAGATGGCGGTCCCGCTCGGGGTGGTGATGGCGAACGCAACCGACTCGGGACCGGACTCGGCCGCCAGGCGGCGCATCTCGCCGGCGACGGTGTCGAGCGCTTCGTCCCACGAAATGCGGACCCATCCCGGGTCCGAATCCCCCTTCGCACGGGTGCGCTTCATCGGATGGAGAAGGCGGTCGGGGCTCTCCACCTGATCGGGCGCCGCGTGACCCTTCGCGCAGAGCGCGCGCCCGGTCGGGTGGGACGGGTCGCGTTCGATCCCGATCAGCCGTCCTTCGCGAACCACGGAGATGCAGCCGCACCGCGACCGACACAGCGCGCACCAGCCGGGGATACGGGCTTCGTGCACGTCGGTGTCGGTCATTGCTCTCCCCGAAGTCGTTGCCGCGGGCAGGGTATCAGTCGCGCGGCAGCAGGAAGTGGAGGTGCGCGGCCGCGACTAGGCGAGCCGCGTCCGACTGCCACGCCTCGACCCGCACGTTGGCCACGCGACGGCCCTGGCGGATGATGACGCCCCGCGCGAACGTGTCCTCGAGCAGGCACGGGCGGAGATAGTCGATCGAGACGTTGACGATCCTGGGCAGGCGCTCCGGATCGAGCTCCAGCTCGTGGAGGAGCTGTGCCATCGCCGCGTGTTCCAGCAACGCCCCCACCACGCCCCCGTGGATCATCGGCACGATGGGGTTGCCGACGTTGTCCGGATTCTTGCGCAGGATCGTGAGGGCGCGCCCGTTCTCGATCTCGATGTCCAGATGGAGGAAGCCGACGTAGGGAACGGTGCGATTGAAGGCCTGAAGGCTCTTCCGTTCGGCGCGCTTGCGGACCGGCTCGACCATCAGTCGGTCCGCATCGAGAAGCCGAGGCTGCCGATCATGAACGACGCGGCGCAGAGCGCGACCCGGTTCTCCGGGTTGTTCTGGTAGGCGAACGCGCGCACGAAGGCGATCCGACGAGTGAGCCGGGAGAGCTCGGCGGTCGCGTACAGTCGCTTGCCGGGCTCCGTCGACTTGAGATAGTCGATGCGCATGTCGAGGGTGACGAGCGGCGTCTCCGGCGGGAGCGAGGAATAGACCGCGGCCCCCGCGGTCGAGTCGATCAGAGTCGTGATGACGCCGCCGTGCAGCATCCCGCGGCCCGGATCGCCGATGAGTTCGGGGCGACACTCGATGCACGTAGTGCAGTGCCCGCGCCCGATCTCGACGGTGCGGATGCCGAGCTTCGCATTGTGCGGCAGCGATTCGAGAACCTCTGCGGTGCGCTTCGCATCGCTCGCGGAGAGTTGCGTGTCGGTCGAGGTGGACATGGCAAGAAGGACGACGGCGGGAGTATACCAGCCCCGGGGTGCGTGGACTGTGGCGACGAGCCTGCGTGCAGGGTGATTTCACGCTGGATTTTAGCCCGGATAGCGAGAGTAGCCGGAGGACGGGTCTGACTGGCAGAAGGAGGTGCCCGGGAGTTGCGCTCAACACCCGGGGTGAGGAGGAGTGTCAGCGACTGGAGAGTGGGAGGG
>JAJDUQ010000180.1 GCA_022826505.1 Gammaproteobacteria bacterium | reverse complement strand
ACGCTACTGTCTGAGGACGGACATCAATGAGCCGGCTTTCCGCAGGTCGGATTAGCACAGCGTAATCCGACGATTTCAGCGTCTGCGGCTCGCCAAAGCGTGGGTTGGATGTCGGATTACGCTGCGCTAATCCGACCTACGGAAAGCCGGATCATTGATGTCCGTCCTCAGACCGTAGCGTGAATAGCGCCTTTGTTATCCGCCGAAGGTGGATACATGGCCCTGTGGCGCTTTCCCGACGCCGGACACTGAATCGAAGCCGCAATCGCGATTGAACTCCTGATCATCGAGGACGCCTGCGAGGCGGAGATGAACTACTTCACGCGACCTTCCCCCTTGTTGTCGCCGAGGAAGTTCGAAAAGTGCTCCAGCCCGCATTTCTCACCAGGTTGCGAGATCCGGTTCGCATTCATCACCGCGAACCGCGGTGTCTTCGGTGGTCGCGGGGAACGATTGACATCATGAGGGCACGAAGGCAGATTCATGATGTCATGCGCGCTACCCAGATTACCGTTCGCAACGTCGACGCCGAGCTTTCGCGGCGGCTGCGCGCAATCAGCGCCGAGCGCGGCGAAAGCCTGAACACCACGGTGTTGCGCCTCCTCCGGGACGCAATAGGACTGGATGCGCGCCGAGAACGCCTGCGCCGGTACGTCGGCTGGACGACCGAAGACCTCCAGGAGTTCACGACAGCCCTGCGTGCGCAGCGCGTCGTCGACGAGCGTCACTGGAGATGAGCCTGACGGATCGGCTCGTCCTCGATACCAGCGCGTACTCGCATCTTCGTGCAGGGCACGTTCAGGTGCTCGACCATGTTGCGGGGGCGGCGTTGGTCGTCATGCCGGTGACCGTGCTCGGAGAGCTCGAAGCGGGATTCGAGCTGGGTCGCCGCGCGCAGGAAAACCGGCGCACCCTCGCGGAGTTCCTCGACGAACCATTCACCAGTGTCATGGAGGTGACCGCCGCCACGGTCCGCCACTACGCGCGCATATTCGCCGGCCTGCGTCGCGCCGGCACGCCGATACCGATCAATGACGTGTGGATCGCGGCAGCGACCATGGAGTGCAACGGACACCTCCTGACCTTCGACGGAGACTACCGCCGCATCGCGAATCTCGACCACACGTTGCTCGACGCGTCCTGATTTCGTACGCGCCGTCCCGCGAGTCACCGGCTCTCGGGAGCCTCCGGGACGATTCACCTCATCCGTTCGAACCGGCGTGGGGCACGTTCGAGGCCGCGGACGGCGCCCACCCGGGAGTGAACGGGAAACCGCCGACAGCCTCTGCGTCGGACATCGACGGCTCGAACCAGGGGAGTACCAATGCGCAACATCGGGTTCGGCTTTCTCGACCGGCCCTCGGTACCCGAGCAGTTGCGCCTCGCCCAAAAGGCGGAGGCACTGGGTTACGACTCGCTGTGGGTCACCGAGACGCGGCTCGCCCGCGATGCCATCTCCATCCTCGGCGCCATGGCCGCGACCACCACGCGCATCCGGCTCGGCACCGCAATCGTCAATAGCTGGACCCGCGGACCGGCGCTGATGGCGGTGACATTCGCGACGCTGGACAACCTGGCTCCGGGGCGGATGTGCGCGGGCCTCGGAGCCTATTGGGATCCGCTGGCGTGGAAGCAGGGCATCGAACGCAGACGGCCGGTGGCGCAGATGCGCGACTACATCGGGGTGCTGCGCCGATTGTTGGCGCTCGAAGAGGGTGTGACCTTCGAAAGCGATCTGGTCCAGGTGCGTGACCTGACGCTGGACCTGGGTTACGGCGACGAACGCACGCCGCCACGGGTGAAGATCGGCATCGGCGCGACCGGGCCCAGGATGATGGAGCTGACCGGCGAAATCGCCGACGTCGCGCTCCTCAACGGCATCCTGCCCCCGTCCTACACGCGCACCGCTCTCGAACGCATCGCGATTGGAGCCGCGCGCGCGGGCCGCAACCCGGACGACGTCGAGAAGCTTCAACTCGTCAATGTCTCCATGAATGCGGATCGGGAGAAAGCGCGCTACGACGCCAAGCGCCTGGTGACCCAGTACCTCGGTCAGCAGCCCCACTTCGCCAGGGCGCTTGCCTACCCCGAGGACGGACTGGCGGAGCTCATCGCGGCGATGGGCGGGTGGCCTCCGCGTCCCGGTGGCGTGGAGGCGGCGATGCCCCTCGTCGACGACGCCCTGGTCGACGAGGTCATCGCGCACGGGACGCCCCAGGAGTGCGTGGCGCGGGCCCGGCAATGGATGGATGCCGGGCTGGACCAGCTCGTGCTGATTCCCCTGAGCCGAAATTATGACGAGATCCTCGAGATCTTCGCTCCCTGATCACGGATGCACCAGGAGGTACGCCATGTCACTGCCCGCTCCGCCCACGCTCGCGCGCGCCGTCGGGAACCGAGTGCCGTTCGCGGAGAAGCTCTTCGAGGAGATTCGCTCCGAGAGCGTGGACATCGCGGGCGTGACCCGGCCGGCATGGAGCGCCCGGGACCAGGCCGCGGCGGACATTCTCGGCGATGCCGCGAAGGCGCTCGGGCTCGAGGTGGCCTTCGATGCGGCCGGGAACCTCTGGTGTACCCTCCCCGGCGCCGATCGTGGCGCTCCTCGGGTGCTGACCGGCTCGCATCTGGATTCGGTGCCCACCGGAGGGCACTTCGACGGTCTTGCCGGTGCGGTGGCCGGACTTGTCGCCCTTGCCGCCTTCCGGGATCTCGGTGTCGAGCCACCTTGCGACCTGACGGCCATGGGCATTCGCGGGGAGGAGAGCGTCTGGTACGGGATTGCCTACGTCGGCAGTCGGCTCGCAGTCGGCAGCCTGCCACGCGACGATCTCGATCGACTGCGCCGCGGCGACACCGGCCGGACGCTGGCCGAGCACATGGCCGAAGTGGGCATCGACGTGGATGCCTTGCGCGCATCCTCCCAACCGACAATCACGCAGGAGAACACCCGGGCCTTTCTGGAACTCCACATCGAGCAGGGTCCGGTCCTGGTCGGCGAGGGTCTGCCGGTCGGCATACCTACCACGATCCGGGGCAATGTTCGGTTTCCCTATGCTCGCTGCACCGGGAGCTACGGCCACTCCGGCGCCACCCCGCGCGCCTATCGCGAGGATGCGTTGCTCGCGGTGGTGGAGCTGGTGCGCGATCTCGACCAGTACTGGATCGATCAGGAGGCGGCCGGCGTGCCCGACACGGTATTCACGGTGGGCAAGCTGTACACTGATCCCAAGCACCATGCGATGACGAAGTTTCCGGGCCGCTGCGACTTCACCCTGAATTTCGGGGGTACCAGCGAGGCGTTCCTCGACGCGTGCCGGGAACGAACCCTCGCACGGGCGGCGGAGATCGGCGCCGCGCGACGAGTGAGCTTCGATCTCGGCGAGTGCGTGGGCTCGATGCCGACCCACCTCGATCCCGGTCTGCGCAAGCTGCTTGCCGACACCGCGGACGCCCTGGAGATCCCGCACCGCGAGTTCGCGACAGTCGGGCACGATGCCTCGATTTTCGCTCGTGCCGGAATCCCCGCAGCCATGGTGCTGGTGCGCAATGCCGACGGCAGCCACAATCCGGACGAGAAGATGGAGCTCGCCGACTTTGCGGCGGGCGTACAGGTGCTGGCCGCGGCGATGAGTTCACTCGCGGTCTGACAGGGAGTCGATTCCATGAATGAACTGCTCGTGCGCGGCGACCTGGTGTTGCCCGACCGTGTCCTCGAGGACGGCTATCTGGCAATCGAGGGCGGCAGGATCAACGCGGTCGGGACGGGCTCGCCACCGCCGGCGCATACAGTTGTCGACGCGAGCGGCAAGCTCGTGTTTCCGGGCGTCGTCGACGGGCAGGTGCATGCCGGAAGCCCGGTCGGGGTCGAAGGTCTGGCCGATGCCACCATTGCGGCCGCGGCCGGAGGCGTCACCACCATCGTGGACATGCCGTTCGACGACCCCGATCCGGTCAACACCGTGGAGCGGTTGCAGCACAAGGTGGAGGTGATCGACCGGGTCGCGACGGTCGACGTTGGGCTCTACGCGGCACCCCGCAAGGGCGCGGGCACCGAAGGCATCGCAGATATGGCGGATGCCGGCGCGTGCGCGTTCAAGGTCTCCACCTACGAATACCATCCGGTGCGCTTCCCGGGCTACGACACGGGTGAGTTGCTCGAGATCTTCCCGGCTATCCGCGAGACCGGTCTGAGCGTCGCCTTCCACAACGAAGATCCCTGCATCGTTCAGCGTCTCACCGATCGACTCCGCGCAGCCCGCAGCAACTCGCCCGAGAGCCACGGCCGGAGCCGCCCGCCGATCGCGGAACTCATCGCCAACGTCAGCGTCTTCGAGATTGCCCGCATCACCGGCGTGCGCTGCCATATCGTGCACAGCTCGCTCGCCCGCGGCTTCGAGCACGTCAGGCAATACCGGCAGCAGGGGGTCCGCGCAAGCGCCGAGACCTGCATTCAGTACCTCGTCTTCTGCGAGGACGACGTGCTCGCCCAGGGCGCACGGCTGAAGCAGAACCCGCCGATTCGAAACGCGGCGGAGAATGCGGCGCTGTGGGACAAGATCGTGCTTGACGAGGTCGATTTCGTGTCCTCCGATCACGTCGCCTGGCCGGTGTCGCGGAAATCCGACCCCGATTTCTTCAAGAACGGCTCGGGAGTCCCGGGTCTGGAGACCATCCTGCACGCGCTCTACACCGGCATGGTGACCGAGCGCGGAATGGACCCGACCCGAGTCGCCGCGCTGCTCTGCGAACGCCCTGCCCGCCACTTCGGCCTGTATCCGCGCAAGGGCGCGCTCATCCCCGGCGCGGACGCCGATCTGGCCATCGTCGAGCGCCGGGCTTGGACGTTCGACGAATCCGCAATGGCCTCCGAGGTCAAGTGGAGCCCGTATCATGGACTGGAGTTCGGCGGGCGGGTGGTGGCGACCTACGTGCGGGGCACCCCGGTCTTCGAAGGCGGTCGGGTGATCGGAGCGCCCGGGCAGGGCGAGTTCATTCGGCCGGTCGGCTAGACTCCCCGAAGCGCCGTCATCCTTGCGACTGAACCAAAGTCTTGCGCGAGGCACCCCGGGGCCGCGGGCATGGCGCCTGCAACGAGCCGAAGGCCCGCAATCCTTCGAGCGGGCAAGATGCCCGCGCTCCCGGGAACGGCGCCACATGACTCGCCGTTCGGAGGCGAAGCCTCGCCGGACATGCTTCGCCGACCGGCGCAACGACGTGGTGCGACACGAGGGCCGGAGTTGACGGATCTCGGGATGGGCGTCATCGACATCGCGTCGACGAGCGCCGGTGATTTGCGGACCGGCACCTGATGGCATCGATTCTGACGTGACAATGGAGGAGTGATTCATGACCGGACAGTGGAAATCGACAAGCTTGATTGCGGCAGCGACGGCGCTGCTGCTTGTGAATCCGTCCGCCTTCGCGGACAAGCTCGTCGTGGCGGCGGACGTGGGATTCGCGCCGCACGTGATGGCGAAACCGGGCGGCGGCTACGAAGGCTACAACGTGGACATGGTCAACGAGATCGGGCGCCGTCTGGGCGCGGAAGTCGAGATCGTCGACCAGGAGTGGTCCGGCATCTTCGCGGGGCTCAACGCGAAGAAGTACGACTTCATCATGGCTCCGACCACGGTCACCGCCGAGCGCGCCAAGAGCATGCTGTTCATCGAGGGCTACATGAACACGAACTATCGATTCCTGGTCAAGAAGGACTCACCCGACATGGAATCGCTCGATGATCTCGGGGGCAAGGTGATCGCGGTCAACAAGGGAAACATCTACGACAAGTGGGCGACGGCCAGAGCCGAGCGGTATGGATGGACGATGCTGCGCTTCGGCAAGAACGCCGATGCGATTCAGGCGGTGATCACCGGCCGGGCGCATGCCAACCTCGCCGGGGCCAGCGTGGTGGGTTGGGCCGCGAAGAAGAACCCGCTGCTCAAGACGACACTCACCATCCCCACCAGCAACGTCTTTTCCGCCGCATTCCGCAAGGACGACGCCGCGCTGCGCAACAAGGTCGAGGCGGCGGTCGAGTGCATGAAGCTCGCCGGGTTCTTCGCGATGCTCGGCGAGAAGTGGCTGGGACTTTCAGCCGAACCGCGATCGGCTTCCACCACTGTCGTGATGGGCTTCGGCGATCCGTCGGTGGAGGGCTACGATCCCTCGCCGCATCCGGTGAACTGCGACTGAGCGAAGGCGGCCGGAGCGGCGCCCGATCGGGGCGGGTGGTTCGGACCCGGACCACTCCCGCCCGCCGCCTGCGCCGGTGCTGAACGCATGAGTCCACGGCCAATTCTCGAAGTCCGAGAGCTGCACAAGTCATTCGGCAGCCTGCCGGTTCTCAAGGGGATCGACCTCGCGGTCGCGCCCCAGGAGCTCATCTTCGTCATCGGGCCCTCGGGTTCGGGCAAGAGCACCCTGCTGCGCTGCTGCAACCGGCTGGAAGCGCCGACCGCGGGCACGGTCCTCGTCGACGGGGTCGACATCATGGGCCGAGACGTGAACATCAACGCGGTCAGGCGCCGGATCGGGATGGTCTTTCAGTCGTTCAACCTGTATCCCCACATGACGGCGCTGGGCAACGTGACTCTCGCACTGCGCAAGGTGCTCGGAAAGTCCAGAGCCGAGGCCAACGCGCTGGGGGAGGCGGCCCTGACCCGGGTCGGGCTCGCCGACAAGCTGGAGAGCTATCCCAATCAGCTTTCCGGGGGTCAGCAACAACGCACCGCCATCGCCCGCGCGCTGGCGCTGGAGCCCAAGGTGATGCTGTTCGACGAGCCGACGAGCGCCCTCGACCCGGAGCTCGTCGGCAGCGTGCTCAAGGTGATGCGCGACATGCGCGACTCGGGCATGACGATGGTGGTGGTCAGCCACGAGATGCGGTTCGCCCGGGAGGCGGCCGATCGGGTGCTGTTCATGGATGGCGGGGAGATCGTGGAAGAAGGGTCCCCGGGCGACATCTTCGGCCACGCGAAGCACGAGCGCACCCGTGCGTTCCTGCGCAGCGTGCTCGACCACTGAGCCACGGGCAGTGGAAGCAATCCTCGTCAACTTCTTCGATCTGGAGGTTGCACAGCGATACCTGCCCGACATTCTTTCGGGTGTCGTCGTCACCCTGGAGCTGGCCGTCCTGGTGGTCGTCTCCGGGCTCGTTCTCGGCCTGCTCCTGGCCGTGATCCGTGCGTTCCAGATCAGGCCGATCAACTTCGTGCTGGTGCTCTTCGTCGACGTGTTCCGCGCGGTGCCGCCGCTGGTGATCATGATCCTCGCCTACTTCGCCCTTCCCTACGCGGGCGTGCAGTTCAGCGGCTTCGTGGCGGCGTGGCTGAGCCTGATGCTCGTGCTGGCCGCGTTCGCGGAGGAGATCTACTGGGCGGGGATCCTGTCGGTGAACAAGGGACAGTGGGAAGCCGCCCGCTCCACCGGACTGACCTTCTTCGACACGCTGGTCCACGTGGTCCTGCTGCAGGCGGTGCGGATGACGATCCCGCCGCTGACCAACCGCACCATCGCGATCACCAAGAACACCGCCCTGGCCTCGGTGGTCGCCGTGCAGGAGATTCTGTCTCAGGCCGGCGCCGCGCAGGCGTTCGCGGCCAACACCACTCCGCTGACCATGGCCTCGATCGCGTATCTCCTCATCTTCCTGCCCCTGGTGGTCCTGAGCCGCTGGGTCGAGACCCGGTTCGCCTGGAAGCGGTGACCACGGCGTGGACGCGTTCGTTCAGAACTTCTTCAATCTCGCCATCCTGCGGGAGATGTATCCGTTCCTGCTGGACGGCTTGTGGATGACCGTCAAGCTCTGCCTGGTGGTCATCCCGCTCGGGGTGGTCGCCGGTGCAACCGTCGCCGTGCTCTACAGCTTCCACGCCAGAATCCTGAACGTCTTCCTGATCGTCTACGTGGACTTCTTTCGCTCGTTTCCGCCGCTGGTCCTGCTGATCTTCGTCTTCTACGGCATGCCCTTTCTCGGCCTCGAAGTCCCGGGCTTTGTGGCAGTGGTGATTGCATTCACCCTGAATACGTCGAGCTACTACGGAGAGATCTTCCGCGCCGGGATCGAAAGTGTGGCGAGCGGACAGCGTGAAGCCGCCCGCTCGACCGGCCTGGGCCCGTTGCAGGCCATGGCATACGTCGTCCTTCCGCAGGCGGTTCGAAACGTCGCGCCGGACCTGATCAGCAACACCCTCGAGGTGGTCAAGGTCACGTCGCTCGCGAGCGTCGTCGCCCTGCCGGAGCTACTGCGCCTGGCCCGCGTGGCCCAGGGTCTGTCCTACAATCCGACGCCGGTAGTCGCCGCGGCGGTCATCTATCTGCTCATGCTCTGGCCGCTGGTGAGGCTGCTGAGCCGGCTGGAACGCCGCACGCTCGCGCGGCACTGAGGGCTTTCATGGCCGACACACCGATCCGATTCGGCGTGAACTACCTGCCGAATGCGCCTCGCGACACCCTGCGCTGGGTGCAGACAGCCGAGGAAGTGGGGTTCGATTTTGTCGGCATCGCCGACTCGCAGTCGCTCTATCGCGACGTGTACATGTGTCTCGCCCTGTGCGCGGCCGGGACTTCCCGGGTACGGCTGGGCCCGCGCGTCATCAATCCCCTCACCCGTCACCCGGCAGTGGCGGCGGGGGCCGCCGCCACGCTGGAGGAGATGGCCCCGGGGCGCACGATGCTCGGCATCGGCACCGGCGACAGCGCCGTGCTCAATGTCGGTCTGCGCCCCTCGACCCGGGCGAAGCTGCGCGCCTACATCGTCGCGGTGCGCCGGTTGCTCGAGCACGGCGAGGCGCAGTGGGAAGGCCGGCCGCTGCGCATGACCTGGGGGCGAAAGAAGGTGCCGATCTACCTCGCCGCCTCCGGCCCGAAGATGCTGCAGCTCGCCGGAGAGGTTGCCGACGGGGTGATCATCAACACCGGCGTCTCCCCGGAAATCGTGCGTGACTCCATCGCGCAGGTTCGCCTCGGCGCAGAGCGCGCCGGACGCGCGCTCGACGACGTGGACATGTGGTGGCTGCCTCTCACGAACATTCGAAACGATCGGGCCGTGGCGGTCGACGAGATTGCGATGACCCTCGCATCGGCCGGAAGCCACCTCAGCCGCTTCGGCACCGCGGGCAAGCACGTTCCGCCGGAGCTGGAGGCCGCGGTGGTGGAACTGGGGCGCCGCTACCACGCCGATCAGCACGACAAGCCCGACAGCGACAATCGCGAACTCATCCGCGAGCTGGGCCTGGTCGACTACCTGGCCGAGCGCTTTTCGGTCGCCGGGACCGTCGACGAATGTGCAGCCAAGCTCGAACGCGCCGTCGACGCGGGCGCGCGTCAATTCTGGATGAGCATCCACTTCGACGACAAGGAGCGGTTCCTGCGCGAATGGGCGACGGTGATGGACCGCTTTCGTTGACGCATTCCGGCGCTCCCTTCGATGGGCTTCGCCATCCGCCACCGATCGGTTCGGACTCCTCGAGAACAACCGGATCGACGACGAGGACCAGGCGGCTGCGCCGACGGCGCCGGGCTTCGAATCTCGACTGACCGCGACCCGCTCGGGGAAAGCGAAGTCGCAAGACTGTCCTGATCCCCTTACGATTGCCTGCCGCAAACATCTCCGTTCGGACCGAATCTCCCTCTGCCGGCCCCCGCGACGCTGCGAGACCTGCGCAGCATGAGGCGGGACGAGTTCGAACCCAGCACCATCCGACCTGAACGAACCAAAGGAATCGACATGACGTTACCCACGCCTTTCCGAATCGACGTTCCGGACGCAGTGCTCGAACGCATCCGCGCCAGGGTCGCCGGCTACGTCTGGCACGAGATGCCGGACGACGGGGGCTGGGCCTACGGCGCCAACCTCGACTACATGAAGGAGCTCTGCGCCTACTGGCTGGAGGAGTTCGACTGGCGGGCGCAGGAGGAACGGCTCAACCGGTTCTCGCACTTCACCGCGACGGTCCAGGGCATCGACATTCACTACATCCGGGAGCCGGGCAGCGGTCCGGCGCCGCTGCCGCTGATCATCTCCCACGGCTGGCCGGGTTCGGTCTCGGAGTTCGTCGAGATCATCGAGCCGCTCGCGCACCCCGAGCGCTTCGGGGGCACCGAGGCCGACGCCTTCGACGTCATCGCTCCCTCCCTGCCCGGATTCGGCTTCTCCGGCCGACCGGCGCGTCCGATGGGACCGCGCGCAATGGCGAACGTCTTCGCCGAGCTGATGACCGGGGTACTGGGCATCGACAGCTACATCGCGCAGGGCGGCGACTGGGGCGGGGCGATTTCGAGCTGGCTCGGCTACGAGCACGCACCGGCGTGCCGGGCCATCCACATCAACATCCTGACGATGCGCGACGCACGCGGGCCGCAAGGCGCGGAGGAAGCAGCCTGGGCGGCGCGGTTCGAGAAGGAGCAGGAGCTCGAGAACGGCTACCGGACCCAGCAGGCGACACGGCCGCAGACGCTGAGCTACGCCATGATGGACAGTCCGGTCGGCGTCGCCGCCTGGCTGGTGGAGAAATTCAACTCCTGGTCGGACACCGAGGGCGACGACATCGAGAGCGTCTACACCAAGGACGAGTTGCTGACCAACATCATGATCTACCTGGTCACCGGCACCTTCAACACCGCGAGCTGGATCTACTACGGCCGGCGCGAGGAAGGCGGACGGGTTCTGTCGCCCGAAGGCAGGCGCGTCGAAGTACCGACCGCCTGCGCGCTATTTCCGAAGGAGCTGCTGGCCTGGCCGCCGCGCAGCTACGTGGAACGCATCTACAACGTCACGCACTGGACGGAATTTCCCCGCGGCGGCCATTTTGCCGCCATGGAACAACCCGAGTTCCTGATCGAGGACATCCGGGCCTTCGCCCGTACGGTGCGGTGAATCGACTCGCCCCGACCGAATTCCGGGCGGTAACGGATGCGTCGTCGCCCGCCCGGGCGGTGAAGACGCTGCGGATTCGGATGGGTCCAGCGAAAACCAACAAGGAACGTATCCCGACGCGGAGATGGTGCCGGATTGCGCTTGTGGCCAATCCGGCCTGTCGGACTTGCGGTATGCGCGACATGCCGCACGACGGCTCAGCGATGGTTTCGGATTACTGCGGCGGCCAATTCAGACTTCTGCGCCACCCCCCGCGCCGCGACAGCGGATCAGGCCATGCCGGCATCCGGCGCCGCACCGGACCCGTGTTCGCCGGCCTGGGCGGCGAAGATGGACGTGTAGCCCCCGGACCAATCCGGCGGAATGAGGCAGGGCCGCGGGTCGTGATGTGCCCAGCGGGCGGGCTTTCCACGAATCACCTCCCCGACGTGCGGTGCCGGTTCAGGATGCGGAGTGTAGGGAAACGCATCCGCCGACGCGTATGCGTTCAGCAGCAGCGGGCGACCGTCCGGCCTGGTGCTGGCCAGCGAGCCGTGCACCGTGCGGCAGTTGTGCACGGTGATCGAGCCGGCCGGCGCCTCGACGTACTCCGCCTTGTCGATGTCCAGCTCCGCGACGTCGCAAGGATTCAGACACCCGGTCCACTGCCCCTTGTCGTTGTACTGGTCGAACAGCGGACCCGCGTGGCTTCCGGGGAGGAAGCCGACCGCGCCGTCCGCGAGGGCGGTATCCCGCAGCAGCAGCCCGATGGTCAGCGGACTGTAGTTGGTGTGCGGATAGAACTGGATGTCCTGGTGCCAGCCGACCTGATCGTGCCCGTCGTTCCACTTGAAGTTGAGCTTCGAGTGGTGAAACACGACGTCGGGTCCGACGAGGTCCGCCGCCACGTCGGCGAGCACGCCGGTCGCGACTTCCCAGAACAGGTCATGCTGCTCGTGGGGTCGCTTCAGGCGGCGGATTCTCGGAGCGTCGGCGCAGTGCCCGGGAGCGAGGTCGAAGACGCTGCCGGATCGGCTCTCGCCGCGGCTTCGATCCACGAACTCGTCGACGACGGCGCCAATTCGCGCGATCTCGTCGGCGCCGATCAGCGACTCGACCGCGACGTACCCGTTCGCGAAGTAGCTTTCGCGCTGGGTCTGGTCGAGCACTCGCGGGGGGTGGGACAGCACTGCTTCCGGCGTCATCGGTTCGACCTCCCGATCAAGCGAAGACTGTGATACCCCGCTAGTATATCAACCGCGTCCTCGGCGGCGCCCCGGGCGCGACCGGCCGCCTCGCCGGCCGGGACCGAACCGCGCCATGCGCGAGCCGAGTTCGGACCTCACGATGCACCGCGCGCCGCCAGTCCGACCGGCCGGACGGCAATGTTCCGCACACGACAACGCGCCACGGACGATGCCAGCGACACACTCCGACCCAACAGGGCGAATGCGGCTCTCCACCGATGTTCTGGTGATCGGCGCCGGCGGCGCCGGCATGTACGCGGCCATCGCCGCGGCGCGGACGGGAGCCCGAGTCGTCCTCGCCGACAAGAACATGATCGGCCGCGGCGGGGCCACGGTCATGGCCCAGATGACCGTCGCCGCAGCCCTTGCCGAGCAGGAGCCGGACACCTGGGAGGCGCACCTCGCGGACACTCTGGCAGCCGGTCGCGGCCTGTGCGACCCGGGACTGGCCGAGGTCCTGTGCCGCGCCGCGCCCGAGCGGATGCGCGAGATGGACGGCTGGGGCGTCGGCTGGGCGCGCACCGACGGCCGTATCCGCCAGGTGACGGCGCCCGGGCACAACCGCCGGCGCTGCTGTTACGTCGACTTCCTCAACACCGGACCCGCGGTGGCGGGGACGCTGCGCAAGCGGGTGGGCAGGACCGACGGCGTGCGTGCACTGAGCAACGTCGCGATCACCGACCTGGTGGTGAAGGACGGCTCCGTGCGGGGCGCCCTCGCGCTGGCGCTGGGCGACGGTGCCGAGATGGAGATCGAGGCCGCCGCCACCGTGGTCGCCACCGGCGGTCTGACCAAACTGTACGAACGGTCGAGCGCTTCGAACAACATGGCAGGCGAAGGCTACGCATTGGCATTGCGTGCCGGTGCGGCACTGGTCGACATGGAGTTCGTGCAGTTCTTCCCCATCGGCCACCTCGCGCCGCGGCTGGTAGGGATGGACCCGATCATGTGGGACCCGTTCCGGTACAAGCTCGGCGGCCGACTGCTCAACGGCGCGATGGAGGAGTTCATCGACCGGTACGGGGGCGAGGATGGCGGCCGGTACACCGCGACCCGCGATCTCGCGACGTACGCGATCTGCCGCGAGGTCGAGGCGGGGCGCGGCTCGCCGACGGGAGGCGCGTGGCTGTCGTTCACCCACCTGCCCGAAGCGGAGCTGCGCGACGCATTCGGACCGGTCATCGACCGGCTGCTGAACAACGGCATCGACCTGACCCGCGAGGCGGTCGAGGTGGCCCCCATCGCGCACTACCACATGGGCGGGGTAAAGGTGGACCCACGCATGCGCAGCACCGTCGCCGGCCTTTACGCTGCGGGGGAGGCTGTGGGCGGCGCGGCGGGCGCGAACCGGCTCTCCGGCAACGCGATCAGCGAAGCGCTCGTGTACGGAGAAATCGCCGGGCGCGAAGCAGCCGGGTTCGCGAAGCGCCAGTCGGGCGGGTGGGACAAGGCCGCCGCCGAGGCGCTGCGCGATGCTGCGCGGCCCGGGTCGCGCGCCAACGGCAGCGGGCCAAGCGCCATCGCACTCCTGCAGGAACTCCGACGTCTGATGTGGCGCAGGGTCGGTCCGTTTCGCAACCGCGCGGACCTGACGGTCGCGCTGGATCGGATACGCGCGATGCGCGACGTCGACCTCGATGACGTCCCCATCTCCGACGAGCGCGCGTTCGCGGTCGAGCTCGTCGAGTGGCACGAGCTGCGCTCGGCGCTGCTCACGGCCGAGGCGGTCACGGTCGCCGCCCTCGCCCGCGAGGAGAGCCGCGGCGCGCATCAGCGCGACGACTTCCCCGAGACATCCAGTCGGCTGTGCGTCAACCAGGAAATCGTCCGGCAATCCGGCGGGCTCGGCTCGCGGTTCCTCCTGGTTGCACAGGGGAGCATACCGGCGTGAGCACGGTCGCGACGCTCAGAATCGCCCGCGGGGGGCCGGACGATGCCGGCCGATTCGATGCGTTCGAGGTCCCCTACACGCCCGGCCAGTCCATCCTCGACGGACTGCTGTGGATCCGTGAGCACGTCGATCCGAGCCTCGCGTTTCGGTTCGCGTGCATCAACGCCAACGTGTGCAAAGAATGCGTGATGCGGATCGACGGACGCAACGCATACGCGTGCACCGAGCGACTGAGACCGGGCGAGACGGTGCTGGAACCCCTGGCGACCAAGCGTCGGATCCGCGATCTGGCCTGCGACACGGTGCCGCCGAAGGAACGGCTGGTGCGAGACCGGTAGCGTCCGCGTCGTCGCCGTGCGACTCCCCACCAACCTGGACAAGGACTCCAACTCCGTGACCGCATCGATATCCGGTTTGCCCGCCGCCCGTGTGACGGCGGACGACTCATCGTGGCCCGAGCGGGCGCGCGCCATGACGCCGCTGCTGCGCGAGCGTGCGGATGCCATCGAGGCCGGCAGGGAGCTGACCCCCGATGTGCTCGACGCGCTGCACGAGCGCGAGCTGTTCCGGTTGACGCTGCCGTCGCACGTGGGCGGGCACGAGCTGCCGATCCCGGTGCTCGCGTCGGTGACGGAGATCATCGCCGGCGCCGATGCCAGCACCGCCTGGTGTCTCGGCCAGGCGTTCGGATGCGCGATGTCGGCAGCGTTTCTCGACGAGGAGCCGGCTCGCGAGGTGTTCGGACCGCCGGACGCGGTACTCGCCTGGGGCGCAGGCACGCAGGGCAAGGCGGTCGCCACCGACGGCGGCTACGTCGTCAACGGTACATGGCGATTCGCCAGCGGCGCGAAGCACGCCACCTGGCTCGGCGGTCACTGCAAGGTGTACGAGGCGAACGGCACGCCGCGACTGTACCCAGACGGTGTACATGCCAGTCGAACCGCCCTGTTTCGGCGCGAGCGGGCGACGATTGCCGACGACTGGTACGTGATGGGCCTGAAGGGAACGCGAAGCGAGGGCTACGCGGTCGAGGAACTCTTCGTGGATTCCCGGCTCACGCTCGATCGGGAGACGCCCGAGGAGTGCCGGCTCGATTCCACGCTGTACGTGTTCCCGACCACGAACGTCTACGCGAGCGTCTTCTCCGGGGTCGCGCTCGGCATCGCGCGGGCCATGCTCGACGACCTTTTCACTCTCGCCGGCACCAAGTCGCAGCGCGGCGCGCGCACCTCGATGCGCGACAGCGCCGTCGTTCACACGCGGCTCGCCGAACTCGAGGCCATGCTCGGTTCCGCCCGCGCTTACCAGCGCGAGACAATCTGCGCCATTTGGGACGAGGTCGACGCCGCACGCGCACTCACGATGACGCAGCGCGCCCGCATCCGGCTCGCGACGACCTGGGCCATCAACCAGGCCACCGCGGTCTGCGAGCAGGTCTACCGACTCGCGGGCTCCACCGCGATCTTCGAGGACCACGTCTTCGAACGACGGTTCCGCGATGCACACGCCGTTTCACAGCAGGTCCAGGGGCGCCACACCAACTTCGAGACCGTCGGCAGACACATGCTCGGACTCGACATCGAGACGATGTTCATGTGAACGAGTGAGGCATCGGACTCTCGGGGACCACCGTCGCCGCGCTGGCCACAGTCCGGGAATACCCCGCTCGCCCGCACTGCCGATATAATCCGCAGAGCGCGGGTCTGGCCCGCGCACGTTCTCGGGGCGGGGCGAAATTCCCCACCGGCGGTGATTGCGCAGTTTCCGGCGAATGTCTCCAATTTTCGCAGAGAAGAGACGGATGGGAGACAGCTGCGAAGCGGCGCATCAGCCCGCGAGCGCCTGCCGCGGCAGGGTCAGCAGATTCGGTGTAAATCCGAAGTCGACGGTCACAGTCCGGACGGAAGAGAACGGGGTCGCAGGTGGCCGGCGCCGACAGCGCTCGCCGCCGGTCCGAGTCCCGCCGCCCTGATACCGATGACCGCGCATCAGGGAGCATGCAGCATGATTCAGACCGACACCCTTTCCTCCAGCTCGCGCATCGCCTTCATTCAGGCGTGCTGGCACCGCCCCATCGTCGAGAGCGGACGCGACGGCTTTCTCGAAGAACTCCAGCGGCTCGGGGTCCCGCGCGAGCGCGCCGACGTGTTCGAGGTGCCCGGAAGCCTGGAGATCCCGCTCCACGCAAAGCTGCTGGCGAAGACAGGGCGCTACTGCGCGATCGTCGCCGCCGGTTTCGTGGTCGACGGCGGAATCTATCGCCACGAATTCGTCGCCGCGTCGGTGATCGACGGACTGATGGCCGTGCAGCTCGAAACCGAGGTGCCGGTATTCTCCATGGTGCTGACTCCACAACGATTCCACGACCACGACGACCACGTGGCGTTCTTCACCGGACACATGGCGAAGAAGGGCGCGGAGGCAGCGACCGCCTGCGTGCAGACGGTGCGCGCAATCGAGTCGATCGCCGCGTCAGCCTCGGCGAAGGCGGCCTGAACCGCGCCGCACGCCGACGGCCCCATTCGAGTTCGAGCCACGCCGGGACGATCGAGGCCGGGAAGCGCTTCCGTGTCAGTCAGGCCATCGATTCCATGATGGATCTTTCTGCGCCGGCTCGATTCTCGAGCACCGATGCCAACGTCCGCACCGGCACCCCCGGTACCAGATCGTCGCCGCGGGACCCTACCGCACCGGCACCCGGATGAATCAGGCCGCCGCTTCGATCGCGGGGGGCACCAGTGGCGAGTCGGCGTTGTGCCGCTCCCCGCCGCGCAGACAGAAGTCCGGCCGGAGCAGCGTGTCGGTGACGACTTCCACGTCGCTGTTGTCGGAGAGCACGAATCGACCCTTCAGCGAGTCGAGCACCGAGATGTCGGCCTCGCGGCCGACGGCGAGGCTCCCCAGCTCGTCCTCCATGCGGATGAGCTTCGCGGCGTTTGCGGTGACGGTGGCGACGACCTCTTCGAGCTCCATGCCCAGCGCGAGCAGCTCGGTCATGGCGATGGTGAGGTTGAAGGGCGCCACGCCGAGGAACGGGTTGGAGAATCGCTCTTCGTCGCTCAGCCCGGGTGGAGAGATTCGAACGTTGTATCCGTGCATGTCCGCACCCAGAGTGAACGGGCGAATTCCCGCATCGAGGGCGCGACGCGCCATGTCGAAGCTGAAATGCGAGCCATGCCCGACATCCACCACCACGCCGCGTTCGATCCCCTCGCGGATCACCGGGTGGACCTCCCCGGTTTCGGTGCTGACGAATCCGCCCGGGTGGCGGGTGAACGGATGCGCGAGCACGTCGCCCTCGCCCATCAGGGGGACGAGCTCACGGATGTACTCGTCCGCGTCGATGACCACGCGATCGGCGGTCGGCCAGAGCTGGCCGAGGTGAATGTAGAGCGGCACGTCCGCTTCACGCGCGATCCGCCGGCCGAGCTTGACGACCTCGAGGCCCCAGCGCGATGCGCCGCCGATCTCGGCGTGCGACTTCACGCCCTTGACGAGATCGCGGTTCTCGTCGATGGCCCGCACCGTGTGTTCGACGTTGACCCCGCCGGGACCGTAGAGCTCGGGGTAGTAGTGCCCCTCCAGGCCTCCAACGAGGTAGTTGGAGATGAACGCCAGCACCCGGCTCGACGCCGGTTCAGCGACAAAGTGCCGGAAACCACGGATGGTCATGCAGCTCGGGCCTCCCTGGTCGATCAGGGTGGTGGATGCCGACCGCACTCCCACCATGTCCGCGTTCAAACCAAACTTGCCGGTGACGTGCTCGTAGACGTGCGCGTGGGTGTCGATCATCCCGGCGATGACGAGCTTGCCCGTGACGTCGACCACGTTCGCCCCGTCGCTCGGTGCGAGCATGGGCTCGATGGCCGAAATTCTGCCTCCATGAATCCCGACGTCGAACCTGCCATTGCGGCCCGTCGCCGGATCGATGACGGTGCCACCGGTGAGGATCGTGTCGCATACGGTCTGTGCGTTTGTCATGTCTCGTCCTCCGATTCGGACACGCGGCGATTCGCCCGGTGTCGGGTGCTTCGCCGACGGTGTGCTTGTCGACCGATCTCCGTGTCGATCATACTCCCGGTCGCTGCGCGGCGGGTGCGGGCGATATCGCTCTCCCCGGCATCCCTGGTCTGCGCACGGTGAAGGTCAGGCGCACTGACATGACTCGTCAGGCGCGCTCAACGCCTGGCAGTCCGATCTTCCGCACACCTGCGCACTGAGCGTGCCCGGTCGCAAGTGTTCACCGATTCCGGGCTGCGGACATGAGCCGGTGAGTACTTGCGCCAAGCGGGCTCCGAGTGCGGCGCGGGTCCGAGGTGAGGTAACCGTCGCGCGACTTCGGCGTCGGCTCCGCACTCCGCGCCGGCCGCTTGACTGGAGAACGGGGGATGGACGCAATCAGGGACGATGTGACGCTGCGGGTGTTGCTGGAGCGCCGCGCCGCTCGCGATCCGGGTCGGACCTATCTCGTGCATGACGGCGTTCATCTCACGTTTGGCGAGCTCGATTCGGCCGTGAACGGGCTGGCCAGCGGCCTCGCCGGACACGGTGTCGGGGCAGGGACGCGGGTCGCGGCGATGCTCGACAATCACCCGGATCTCGTCTGCCTGCTGTTCGCGTTGGCCAAGCTCGGCGCGGTGCACGTTCCGGTCAATACGAGAATGCGGGGCGACCCGCTCGAGTACCTGCTTGGCCACGCCGAGCCCGCGATGATCATTGCGGAATCGAGCTACATCGATGCCGTGACGGCCGCAATCGCGGACCCTGCCGTTACCCTTGTTCCGCGTGCCGCAGACGGCGATGCGCTCTCGCCGGACATCATGGACTTCACCGCACTGCGAGCCGGTCCGGATGTTCCACCGCCGGGCGTGCCCTCGGCCTTCGACATCCTCACCGTGCTCTACACGTCGGGAACGACCGGGCCCCCGAAGGGAGTGCTGGTCACGGACAAGATGCATCGCGCCAGCGCCGCGGCCAGTGCGATGGCGGCGGATGTGCGGTCCGGAGACGTGATGTACCTTTGGGAGCCGCTGTACCACATCGGCGGCATCCAGGTGCTGGTTCTGGCTCTGGAGCACGACGTCACCATCGCTCTCGGCAGTCGATTCAGCGCCTCCGGGTTCTGGCGCGAGGTACGGCGCTCGGGAGCGACCCAGATCCACTTCCTGGGCGGGATTCTCCAGATGCTCCTCGCACAGCCGCCGAGGGCCGACGACCGCGATCACCCGGTACGGGTCGCATGGGGCGGAGGCGCGCCACCGGACGTCTGGCGCGCCTTCGAGGAGCGTTTCGGGGTACAGGTCCGGGAAAACTATGGCATGACCGAGGCGTCGAGCCTGACGAGCATCAACGTCGACGCGCGGTTCGGCACCGTGGGGCGACCGGCGCCCTGGTTCGAGGTCGGAATCGTCAGTGACGAGGGCGGCATGGTCGCGCCCGGGCTGCGTGGCGAAATCGTCGTCCGTGAACGCGAATGCGGACTGATTACTCCTGGCTACTTTCGCGACCCGGAGGCGACCACGCACGCCGTTCGCAACGGATGGCTGCACACCGGAGATCTGGGTTGGCTGGACGAACGAGGCTACCTCCACTTCTGCGGGCGATTGAAGGATTGCGTGCGCCATCGCGGGGAGAACGTCTCGGCCTGGGAGATCGAGCGGGTGGTCGAACGCCTGGAAGGCGTGGAGGAATGTGCGGTGGTCGGTGTGCCCACCGAGGTCGGGGAAGAGGACATCAAGCTCTTCATCAAGCCGAGTCGCGGCGCCGCGCCGGATTCGGACACCGTGTTCGCTTGGTGCACCCGACACCTCGCAGACTTTCAGGTTCCGCGGTACCTCGCAGTGGTCCAGGAGTTCGAAAAGACGAGTACACAGCGGATTCGAAAGGAGACACTGCCGCGGATCACCGACGACAGTCGGGTGCGCAGTCGTGGCTGAGACCCTCCACCAGACCGCGAGCCCGAGTACCTACGGCGATTCAGGCGGCGACCGTCCGGCGCGGACGGCGAAGAACCGCTCCATCTCCCTCTGGGGTTCACCGGCGTCGAACGCCTCCGCCTCGATGGCCGCTCCTGCCACGAACGCCTCGTCGAAGTCGGGGTCGCTGACCTCCCGGAACCGCCGCTTGTTCAGCCGCATCGCGAGCGGAGGCTTGGAAGCGAGTCCGACCGCGACCTCCCTGGCCCTGGTCAGCACCTGCCCCTGCTCCACAAGATGGTGAATCAGGCCGATTCGGTAGCATTCCTCCCCGTCCATCATGCGGCCGGTCAGAGTGAGTTCGGTGGTGCGCGAAAGCCCGAGTCGGGGCAGCATCAGCATCGGTCCCAGAACGCTGGGAATACCCGAGTCGATTTCCGGCTGTCCCATACGGGTACCGGGATGACCGATGCGAACGTCGGTGAGCATCGCGAACTGGAATGCGGACCCCGCGGCGACGCCGTTCAACGCGGCGACGCAACCCTTGTCGAGGTTGCGCAGCGAATCGTAGAAGGCGCGCCAGGAGAGAAACCACTCCCGACCCGCTTCCCCGGAGTCGAAGGCCATCGTCTCCTCGAGGTCCTGCCCCGCGCTGAATGCGCGTTCGCCAGCGCCGGTGATGATGATTGCGCCCACCGATGCATCGTGATTCAGAGCACCGAGGGCTTCCGCGACGGCCTCCCTCATCGGAGTGTGCCACGCGTTCAGCCGTTCGGGCCGATTGAGTGTCAGGGTCGCAATGCCGTCCGAGATGGACACGAGCACGCTATCAGCCATCCTTGTTCTCCTCCGTTGTCTCGTCCGCCGCGAATCCGATTCGCATTCACGTCGGGGAAAAGTCCGCACATGCCACGGCTGTAATCTTCCATTGTCACCGCGCGACTTCACGTCTGCGGTGCGCGATTCGGCGTACGATATCGCGATTGCCAAACGGCGGTGCCAGGAAATCGGGATGAGCAGTGCGAAGGGTGTGGGAGCGAAACTGCCGCGGAAGGAAGATCATCGGCTCCTGCATGGACGCGGCGAGTTCGTCGCCGACATCGCGATGGCCGGCACGATGGACGTGGCATTCGTTCGCAGCCCGCTCGCGCATGCCCGAATCCGTGACGCCACCAAGCCGCCAGGGGACGAGGCACAGGTATACACAGCCGCCGATCTCGCCGGAGTCCGGCCGATCATCGCCCGCTCGGGGCTTCCCGGTTTCAAGGTCTGCGAACAACCGGTGCTCGCCGACGGACGCGTTCGCCACGTCGGCGAGCCCATCGCAGCCTGCGTCGCGCAATCACGGGCTTTGGCCGAGGATCTCGCGAGCCGCGTGCTGCTCGACCTCGAGGAACTGCCCGCGGTCTCCGACATGCTTCGTGCTCGCGGCCGTGACGCACCGCTACTGCATCCGCATTGGGGCGACAACGTCTTTCTGGAGTCGGTCGTCGACGGTGACCTGAGCGGAATCGAACGCCGGGCGGCGGTGAGCGTCACCCGCACGTTCCGGACGGCGCGCCAGTGCATGTCGCCGCTCGAGGGACGCGGCGTGCTGGCGTACTGGGACCGTCGGCTGGAAATGCTCGTGCTCCACACCGCCTGCCAGATTCCGCACATCGTGCGCACCGGACTCGCGCAGTGTCTCGGGCTGGAGCAGGGTCAGGTGCGCATCGTGGTCCCGGACGTCGGCGGTGGATTCGGCTACAAGGGAATCCTGCTGCCCGAAGAGGTCGTGCTCGGATGGATTGCGATGCGGCGCGACCATCCCGTGCGGTGGATCGAGGACCGCCGCGAACAGCTCGTCGCCAACGCGAACTGCCGCGAGCATCACTACGTCATCACCGCCCATGCCGAGGCCGACGGAACCTTGCTCGCAATCGACTGCGAGGCGCACGTGGATGCAGGCGCGTACTCCTCGTATCCGTTCTCGGCGTGCCTGGAGGCCGCGCAGGTCGCAAGCATTCTTCCCGGCCCCTATGTCCTGGAAGCCTACCGGTGCCGAACCTGGTCCGTGGCGACCAACAAACCGCCCATCCTCCCCTATCGCGGGGTTGCGCGCACCGGCGTGTGCTTCGCGCTGGAGGTGCTTCTCGACTGCGTTGCGCGGGCCCTCGAGATGGACCCCGTCGAACTGCGTCTGCAGAATCTGGTCAGACCGCAGCAGATGCCGTTCGACAACATCACGGGGAAGCACTTCGACAGCGGCGACTATCCGGAGTGCCTGCGCCGGGCAGCCGAGGCGATCGATCTGCACGCGGTGAGGGAGCGGAAACGGGACGGAGAGTCCGACGGACGAAAAATAGGCGTGGGATTCTCGATATTCTGCGAGCAGGCGGCGCACGGCACTTCAGTGTACGCGGCCTGGGGAGTGCCGATGATTCCGGGCCACGAACAGGCAGGGGCGCGGATGACGCCCTCCGGCGGACTCGAGATCCGCGTCGGTCTGCACTCCCACGGACAGGGTCTCGAAACCACCCTCGCTCAGGTTGCTCACGAAGTGCTCGGCATCGACCCCGCCAGGGTCAAGGTAATCCACGGCGATACTGCGCTGACTCCGTACTCGACCGGCACCTGGGGATCACGGGCGATGGTGATGGCCGGTGGTGCGGTTGCCACCGCGTGCGAGGTGCTCGGAGCGAGAATTGCGACACTCGGTGCGCATATGCTGCAAACGACGAACCAGGAGGTCACGTTGCGCGATGGCGAAGTGCACGGACCGACCGGTCAGGTATCGCTGGAGGATGTCGCGCGATTGTGGTACCTGCAACCGGAACACCTGCCGGAGGGTGCGGATCCGCGTGGGCTCGAAGTCGTCGAGGGGTACAAGACCGTAGTCGACTCCGGCACGTTCTCGTATGCCGCGCACGCTTGCGTAGTTGCGGTCGACCCGGAATCCGGCGAGACGGAATTGCTCGACTATGCGGTCGTGGAAGACGGTGGCGTGCTGGTCAACCCGATGATTGTCGACGGCCAGATCTACGGTGGCGTCGCTCAGGGGATCGGCACCGCCTTGTACGAGGAGATGCCCTACGACGAGTCCGGACAGCCTCTCGCCTCGACCCTTGCCGACTATCACCTTCCCGGCGCTTCCGAGATGCCGGCGGTGCGAATCGACCACATGGAAACGCCGTCTCCCTACAGTCGGTTCGGCCAGAAGGGTATCGGAGAAGGCGGCGCGATCGGGCCACCTGCGGCGATTGCCAACGCGATCAACGATGCGCTGGAGGACTTCGGGGTGGAAGTGGATTCGACTCCGATCACCTTGCAGACGCTGCTTGCGAAAATCATTGCGGCGAATGCTGCGGCAACCTCCTGACAACCGGCCATGTTCACACCATGAGCCAACCTGTCACTCCGGCCCGCCCTGCGATGCCGAGAACGGATTTGCATGTGATTTCGACCGTCCTGCACCGAGTCCAGGCGATGGCCATGGACGTGGGAGCGGATGCCGGATCGTGAAGGCCGCTCCCTTCGACTACACCCGAGCCCGGGATTCAGCGCACGCCGTCGAATTGCTGGCCGCGGCGGAAGGGGAACGATTCGCGAAGATTATCGCGGGGGGCCAGTCTCTCGGGCCGATGTTGAACCTCCGACTTTCGGAGCCCGATTTGCTCGTCGACGTTCGCACCTGCCCTGATTTGCGACGCTATCATGATGACGGCGAAACGATTCTCTACGGAGCCGCCGTCACCCACTCGGAGGTTGAAGACGGTACCGTGCCGGATCCCTGCCACGGATGGCTGTCGGAAGCGGCGCGGCGGATTGCCTATCGCGCGGTGCGAAACCGGGGCACGATGGGAGGCAGCATCGTACATGCCGATCCCGCTGCGGACTGGCTTGTGATTCTGCTGCTGCTGGATGCCGAAGTCGTCATCCTGGGGTCCGAGGGGACGCGCACCGCCGCGCTCTCAGGGTTCGTCACCGGCCCGTTCTCCACGGACCTCGGGGCCAATGAGGTTCTCGTCGGGATCCGGATTGCCAGGCGGTCGAGTCACGTACGCTATGGGTACCGCAAGACCGCAGCGAAGGTCGGGGAGTTCGCGACCGCTTTCTGCGTGGCGCTCGTGGACCCCGAGCGAGGAGAATCGCGTGCGGTTCTGGGCGCAATCGAACGGCCGCCGATTGTCATCGACGACTTGTCGCACGCATCGACAGCCACCGGCGCCGAGGCTCTCGTCAATTCGCACGTACCCGGTATCGACGCACCGAGCGTCCGGCTGCACGCCGTTGCCCTCCGCCGCGCGGTGCGCGCACTGGAGGGTTCTGGGGGTTCAGGGTGAAGCGACCAATCTCGCTGACCGTCAACGGCCGTTCAATCGAATCGGCTGTCGAACCCCGAACGCATCTCGCCGACTTCGTCCGCGATGGGCTCCGCTTGACCGGAACTCACCTCGGCTGCGAACACGGCGTGTGTGGTGCCTGCACGGTGCTGATTGACGGGGCACCGATGCGAAGTTGCATTGCGTACGCGATTGCCTGTGATGGTGCCGATGTACGTACCATCGAAGGGTTCGATGGCGATCCCCTGATGCAGGCGCTGCGCCACGCCTTCACCCGCCACCACGCACTTCAGTGCGGATACTGCACACCGGGCGTACTGATCACTGCCCATGACATCATCCAACGCCTGCCCGATGCTGACGAATCCCGTGTGCGCGAGGAGCTTGCAGGCAACCTCTGCCGATGCACTGGGTATGTCGGCATCGTCGAGGCAGTGCTGTCCGTGCTCACCGCCATGTCCACAGGTGGCGAAGGAATGATTGGTGCGGTCTCGAGGCCATCGGCAGTTCCCCACGACACCGACCTGAGGGTTGCACGACAAGGGTTGAATTCCTCTGCGTCGACACCGGTCTTCCGTTCCGACGACGAATCGCTGGAGCCGACGATTCCCCCGCACGCGTCTCCTCCACCCACCGACAGACAATTCGCGCCGAGTCGGACACCTGCCAGGCCGCAGGAGGCGCAGAACGATTGCAAAGTCGATGCTGCGAATGCGCTTTCCGGCACTCGGTCATCGTCTCGACTGTCGACACGTCATGGATACGATATGTCGACTCCCACCGGGTCCGAACATGAGATCACGCTGGATGCTGCGCCCGAGACGCTGTGGCCGGTGCTCAAGGACGTCGCAACCGTGGTGCGCTGTCTGCCCGGCGCGTCGCTTGCCGGACCTCCGACCGCCAACCCGGTACGTCTCGACATGACTGTCGCCATAGGGCCCATGAGAGCGCGATTCGAAGGCGCCGCGAACGTGACCTTCGATGATCGACAACGGACCGCGACAATCGATGGGAGTGGACACGACGCACGTTCCCGTTCGACGAGTCATGGACGCATCGAACTCTCTCTGCGACCGTCAGAGCCTGCCGGCTCGATTGTGCATCTGCGTCTGCACTACACGCTCAGGGGACCACTCGCGCAATTCAGCCGAGGGGCGGTCGTGGATGCTGTAGTCGAGCAGATCCTCGAACGATTTGCCGCGAACCTCGCCTCGGCAGCAACGGGGAAGAACACAGAGCCGCAGTCGCCACTCGGGGCACTCGGACTGGTAGCCAACGCTTTTCGGAGGTGGCTACGGCGCTGGACGAGGAACGTCGAGAGTTGACACGACCACGAAAGCATCCTTCCGACGAACAGGTACTCGTGTCCCGGGTTGGTTCAGATCCGACGCCGCTCCACCCACTGAACGATGACCTCAGCACACTCGAGGACAAACACGCTACTTGCGCTGACCCGACGAGAGGAGGGTGAAACCATGACGACCGAAGCCGACGTCCGTGCCGTCGCTGCACTCATCGCCGTGCGACCGGCCTGGACCGGAATGCGAACCGCTGCGGACGCACTCCAGATTCAGTCCCACACGTTGCTGCACTGCGGACCACCTGCCGACCCGCCTCATGCACTTGTCCAGCCGGTGTTGAACTCCGCCGCCGTCGCCTGCGTATTTGAAGGCTGGGCGGATGATCTCGACGAGGCGATCGAGCTGGTGGGTTCCGGTTCGATCCGGTTCCTGCCCGCTCAGGACCACCGTGTTGCGACTCCCATGGCCACGGTTGTCTCGCCCTCCATGCGATTGATTGAAATGACCGATCTCGGGGACGCCGCGCGCCGATGCTACGCGCCGATCAACGGCGGTGGCCACGGCGGCAGCCCGGTGCCTCGTTATGGCCGGCGCGCTCCCGAGTGCGTGGATTTCCTCCGATTCCTCAACGGCGCGGTGGGCGACCTGCTCGAAAACCTCTCGGATGACCCACTGCCGTGGCTGCCGCTCGTCGACGAAGCCTTGATTGGCGGTGACGATACCCATTTGCGCCACATCGCAGCCCATAAGCGGCTGATGGAGACATTCGACACGCGGCAACGCTCGAACGCTTCCAGCGCGACGGCAAACGCCTTCATCCGCGAATGGCCGTTCGTCCATCTCAACTTCTGGATGGCCGCGGTACGTTGCATCCTTGACGGAGCAATCGACATTCCGTCGAGCAGCCTCGTCACCGCATTCGGAGGAAATGGAGACCAGTTCGGCCTGCAGGTGAGTGGGCTGCCCGGGCGTTGGTTTACTGTGGAAGCAACGCCTCCCCTCGGCAAACTACGCGGTGAATTCGTTGCCGCCGACACCACCGGAGCGTTTGGGGACAGTGCCGTGATCGAAGCATTTGGATTGGGCGCGCTTGCACATCGCTACGCCCCGCAGATGCACGAACTGTTTGCCGGCCACCGCCACCAGGACCTGCTCTCTCTTCCCTCAATGCTGCTCGCCACGCAACACCCCGAGCTGCCCAAATCCGGCGCCCGTGTCGGCCTTGTCGCTCGAAACGTTACCGCGACAGGCGCAACGCCCGTCGTTGAGTTGGGAATTGTCGATCGGAAAGGCGAGGCAGGCGGACTCGGAGCCGGACTTTACCGACCCCCTCTTCGCCTGTTTGCTACCGCGTGCGCCGCCCTGGACGCGGAGTGAGGAGCAACCGCGCCCAAGGCGACACTGTCCTTCGAGAGAATACTGCAAAATAAGTGCTTGGCGGTGTCCTATTTTCACATGGGGAAACCCCACACTATCATCGGCGCTGAGCGTCTTCACTACCGAGTTCGGGATGGTATCGGGTGGTTCCCGCTCGCTATGGCCACCAAGCATGATCGGCAAATCCAGAGAGTCGCAGGGTGCGCTTCAGGGTACGTCACACCGCAATCAGGAAATCGTTTGGGTGTTATATGGTCAAGCCTCACGGGCAATTAGTACCGGTTAGCTTCACACATTACTGCGCTTCCACACCCGGCCTATCAACCTCGTAGTCTTCGAGGGCCCTTCAGGGATCTCGAGGATCCAGGGAGACCTCATCTT
>JAJDUQ010000097.1 GCA_022826505.1 Gammaproteobacteria bacterium | reverse complement strand
CCTCGACGAAGACGACGACACCGTACCCTGCACCGTGTGCGCGTTGTGAGCGCGATGGCGGTGGCGCCGCACGGCGGACCGGGCCTTGCGGTCGCCCGGTTCCTCGATTCGCTCCCGGACCGAGAGCTCAGAAGGTTTCTGAACCCCGGTGTCCTGTCGGTGCTGGACGCAATCTTCGGTGGGTGTATCGATGGCGAGGATCTCCGGCGAGTCGCTCGGACTCTTGTCGACTTCGACGTCCTGCTCGGAGAGCGCGAAGGTCGGCGGCTCGTCCTCAGTCTCATCCCCGAACAGAAACGAGTCGAGTTGGAAGCCCGCGTCGGGCGGGCCATTACCACCGCTGGCGCGAGCGAGTGGACCGAATCGGAAGTACGCCGCCTGCGCGACTTCTTCGGTCTGGTCGAAGAGCGGATCGTACCCCCGGCGGTACCGCCGACGGACACCATCATCCCTGCCTACAGTCTGTTCGATCACCAGAGGAACGCCTTTCGGAGGCTGGCGCCGCTACTGGTAGAGGATGAGCGCCGAGCGGTTCTTCATCTGCCGACCGGGGTCGGCAAGACCCGCACGGCCATGCACGTAGTGGCGGATTCGTTACGCGCGCACGAGCCTTCGGTCGCGGTGTGGCTGGCCTCCGGTAGAGAGTTGCTGGAGCAAGCGGTGGTCGCGTTCAAGGAAGCCTGGACGCACTTGGGCACGAGACCGCTCCAGATCGGAACCATGTGGGGCGATCGGATGCCGGATCTCGAACGGTTCTCCGATGGATTTCTTGCCGTCGGGCTCGCAAAGGGCTGGGCCGTGATTTCACGGACCGACCCGGACTGGGCGGCACGACTCGCCCCGCGGGTTCGGCTCGTGGTCTTCGACGAGGCTCACCAGAGCATCGCCGGGACCTACAGGCGGATCACCGAAGATCTCACCCTCGATTTCCGATGTGCGTTGTTGGGACTCACCGCCACACCGGGTCGAACGTGGGCGGATATCGACAAGGACGGCAAGCTTGCCGAGTTCTTTTCCGGAAACAAGGTCACACTCGAAGTCCCTGGCGACAATCCCATCGAGTACCTTATCGGCAACGGCTTTCTTTCCCGGCCGAGCTTCCGAACGCTCTTCTCCGAGCCGGGCCTCGCCATCACCGATGGCGAGCTGGCTCGCATCGGCCGGGCGTTGGACATCCCCGAAGACATCGTGGCCGCTCTGTCGATGAGCGAACAGTATGTGACGGCGGTGCTCGGCGCGATCGAGGGGTTGCTTCGCGCAGGTCACCGGCGCGTGCTCGTCTTCGCTGCTACGGTCGAGCACGCTCGTATACTGACCGCGATTCTCGTCGCACGTGACATCTGGAGCAATGTAGTGACGGGTCTGACTCCCGTGCGTGCGAGGGAGCGCGCCATTCGGACCTTCAAGTCGGATGACGAGGCACCGATGGTCCTCGTCAACTTCGGCGTGTTGACGACGGGGTTCGATGCACCCAAGGCGAGCGCGGTGGTCATCGCCCGTCCGACGCATTCCCTGGTGTTGTTCAGCCAGATGGTGGGGCGCGCGATCCGTGGTCCCAAGGCGGGCGGCACCGAAGCTTGCGAAATCCTGACCGTCGTCGATCCGAGCCTTCCAGGCTTCGGCGATGTGGCGGCGGCGTTTTTGAATTGGGAGGACGTATGGCGGTGACCGAGTTTAGCGCCCAACCGAGCTTTTCCATCGTCGAGCCCAGAATGACGGTCGAAGCGATGCGTGACAGCGGCTACAAGTCCACGACGCATGCACTGGCCGAGCTCATCGACAACTCGATCGAAAGCGGGGCGACGGCGATCGAGATGTTCGGGGTCAGTCGCCGGAACAGCCACACCGGAAGATTCACGCTCGAAGAGCTGGCGGTTCTCGACGACGGCGAAGGCATGGATGGCGTCACTCTGCGAGGAAGCCTCCGCTACGGTCACGGGACCCGCCGAGAACGGCGAGGGATCGGCCGATTCGGTCTCGGGCTTCCCAACTCGTCACTGTCCCAGGCAAAGCGGGTCGACGTGTGGTCATGGCGCTCCGGGGTCACGAACGCCCTCCACACGCGACTCTACATCGAGGACGTGGAATGCGGCGCCCGTGAAATTCCCAAACCCGAGCCGCGACCCATCCCGGAGGCGTACCGCCAAGAGAGCCGGAACGGCTTCGGAGACACCGGGACCCTCGTGGTGTGGAGCGAGCTCGATCGCGTCGAATGGAAGCTGGCATCGACGACATTCAAGCACACGGAAACCCTCCTTGGACGGATCTATCGGCGTTTCCTGGCGAAGCCGTCGGAGCGTCTGCATACCGGCGATTCGAGGGGAGACGAGGTCGGACCGCGGCGCACCATCACCTGCATTCCCATTCAGGACCAGGAGGGTGCATTCGAAGTCCGGGAGGCCGACGTCGTTGAAGTGAGGCCCAACGATCCTCTGTACCTGATGACCGGGACTTCCTGCCCGGAGGATTTCGGCCCGGCACCCATGTTCACGGAGCTGGATGCGAGTCCATTTTCCGTGCCCGTGAAATACAAGGACAGGGAGTACGAAGTCCGCGTCCGGGCAAGCTACGCGCGCCCCCATGTCCGCGATCCGTCCGCCTCCGACGCCGACTGGCCTGATGAATGGAAGGGCAGGGATGCCGGTCATGCTCCATGGGGAAAGCACGCGGATCAGAACATGGGCGTCTCGCTCATTCGGGCCCACCGCGAGATCCAGCTCGACGACTCCTGGGTGAGCGGAGACGATCCGAGAGAGCGGTGGTGGACGGTAGAGGTCGATTTTCCAACCGAACTCGATGAAGTCTTTGGTGTGACCAACAACAAGCAGGGCACGATGACATTCCAGCGGCTCGCTCGATACGACTGGAGGAGAGAGTCGCTTCCTGGCGAGGAATCGACGGGCGACGTGCGCCGCCGGATGGAGCGGGAAGGGGATCACCGAATCCATCTTCTTGATCTCCGGACGCAGATCGAAAAGGCAATAGCGGCGATGCGGCCTCGAGTTCGGGAGGCGCGACAGCGCCGCAGCTTGCGCCATGTTCTCGACGAAGATCGAAAAGCGGACGCCAAGACGACCGCCGCCATCAGGCGCCGAATCCAGGAAGGCCACACGGGAGAGTCGGATCGAGTCGGTGAATCAGGCACCGAAGAGGAGCACAGAGAGGCGCAAGCCGAATCGCTCGTTCAGAAGCATCATCTCGATCGCGGGGACGCGCTGCAACGAATCGACGAGACGATCAAGGCGCGAAGCCGCGTGCGTTGGATCCAGTCGGCACAGTCCGGCCCAGCGTTCTTCGACGTCGAATCGTTGCCCAACGTGATTCAGGTCGCCCTCAACACGGAGCATCCGGTGCACCGTTATCTGTACGACATCATGCACCCGGACATCGAAGAGATGACCGAGGATGAAGTGCGGGAGCGGCTCGCTCGATCCGCCGCCGCCTTCCGGATTCTCGTCTACTCGTGGGCTCGCTATGAGGAGGAGCAGACCGAACGGGCTCGGCGTCAGGTAAGAAACGCCCGGGTGGAGTGGGGCAAGTACGCGGAGGAGTTCTTTGACGAAGACGATGACTCGGTCCCCCCGACGGATCTCGTGTAGGGGTCGTGACCATGGCCGGCGATACTCAAGGCACTCGAATTCGGGCGCTCTTCGAGAGTGCCGCGGGTGAGGTCGCCATCATCGCGCCGTTCATCAAGGTCGATGCGATGCGCTCGCTGCTCGACGTCATTCCATCGAATACGCATCTTCGTTGCGTCACGCGCTGGCTTCCTCGGGAGGTCGCAGCCGGTGTGTCCGATCCGGAGATCCTGGACGTGCTGGAGGAGCGCGGCGATTTCGATCTCTCGCTCGTGGACCGGCTGCACGCCAAGCTCTACATCGCCGGTGACCGGTGTCTCGTCGGTTCGGCCAACGTGACCCTTGCCGGCCTCGGAGAAGGAGGTGACGGCGGCAATATCGAAGTCCTCGTGGAGTCGACCATCGACAACCCTGGAATCGAGGCAACGCTCGAGGCAATCGCCCGAGCTGAACGCGCAGCGACAAGGAGCATGGCACAGACGGCTCGGCGCCTTGCCGATAGCCTTGCCGACTCGACGACACCGAGGGGTGTGCTGGATGCCCCCTGGTTTCCCGGAAGTCGCCGTCCCGAGCAGGCGTACGGATTCTACGCGCAGCCACCGAGTAGTTTCGTCGGGGCTGCCGATCACGTTCTTCTCGCTGACCTGGCAAGCTCCAACCTTCCACCGGGCCTCGAAGAACACGAGTTTCGGGATGCGATTCGGTCCCTGCTTGCCGCGATACCACTCGCCGAGACTCTCCTTGAAGCGTCTGAGGACATGACCCTTACACGGGCCGACGCGAGTTCCTGGCTCGAGACGATCGCCGGAGATGATTTCTCCACCAACGACTTGTGGATCGCATTCGTCAACTGGATGGCGTATTTCTTCTCCGATCAGGTCATGAAGCAGGAGATAGCCGAGATCGCGCTCCGCCGCGCCCGGTTGCTGGGCTAGACTGAATGCCGTTGTGACCGTGACGTCTCACTGGTCCTGGCGTTCCAGTAGGTGCCCGATTTCGATACCTTCGTGGATTCTGCCGTCGCCTGTCACCTCAGTTCTCCGTCCCGAGAATTCGGATACGAGGAATTTTGTCCGGAAGGGGGCGAGTCTGCGGCAGGAGCGGCCACTGATTTTCCCGATCAAGCGGATGGACAGGTTCAGAGCACTCCATTTGGGGGAAGGCAAGAACCGGCCGTCTCAGGCCGCCCCGTCTCGGTGGAAGCGCGTCCCTGAGAGCCGTGAGAGGCAAGGCGAAGAACGAAGGTTCCTTGATGAAGCGATCGGTGACCATCGAATATGGTGATGACGTTCTTCTCGCCTTGGGCTTGACTCCGGAGGAGTTCAGCGAGGAGGCGAGGATGTTTGTCGCCTTCAAACTCCATGAGACGGGTCGACTGTCCACCGGTGCAGCGGCTGAACTTGCCGGCGTACCCAAGCCTTCGTTCCTGATGAAGTTGGCGGACTACGGCGTTGACATGTTCGACCTGTCTGCGGAAGAACTCCGACGCGACCTGTCCACAGCGAGACATCACTGCCCGTGACCATGCAGAAGGGACTCTTCGACTCCGCCGCCGACGCCGCACGACCCCTCGCCGATCGCATGCGCCCGCGCACCCTCGGCGAGTTCATCGGGCAGGAACACATCCTCGGTCCCGGGAAGCCGTTGCGAGCCGCGATCGAGGGCGGTCGCGCCCATTCGATGATCCTGTGGGGGCCGCCCGGAACCGGGAAGACGACCCTGGGCAGGCTCGTCGCCATCCATTCGAATGCCTGTTTCCTTTCGCTTTCCGCAGTGCTTTCCGGGGTGAAGGACATCCGGGAGGTCATCGCCGAGGCGCGGCGGCGCCGTGCCGAGCACGGGGAAGAGTGCGTGCTCTTCGTCGACGAGGCCCACCGCTTCAACAAGAGCCAGCAGGACGCCTTCCTGCCCCACGTGGAGAACGGGACGGTCACGTTCATCGGGGCGACGACCGAGAATCCTTCGTTCGAACTCAACAACGCATTGTTGTCGCGGGCGAGAACCTATGTGCTGGAGGCGCTGGACGGAAACGCGATCGTGACCGTGATCGATCGGGCACTCGCGGATGCCGAGCGCGGACTCGGCGCGAGGCGGATCGAGATGGCGCCGGAGTTGCGCCGCTTGCTGGCCGGCGCCGTCGACGGCGACGCCCGCCGGGCGCTGAACCTGCTCGAGATTGCCGCCGACCTCGTGAGCGACGAATCGCGCATCCTGACCGAAGAGGTCTTGTTGCGTGTGCTCGAAGGCGGCTCGGCACGGCGCTTCGACAAGGGCGGCGATGCGTTCTACGACCAGATCTCCGCGCTCCACAAGTCGATCCGGGGGTCGAATCCGGACGCCGCGCTCTACTGGCTCGCGCGCATGCTCGACGGCGGATGCGATCCCCGCTATGTCGCCAGACGTCTCGTTCGCATCGCCTCGGAGGACATCGGCAATGCGGATCCCAGAGCCCTCACCCTCGGGCTCGACGCCTGGGAGGTCCAGGAACGGCTCGGGAGCCCCGAGGGAGAGCTCGCGCTGGGACATGCCGCCGTGTACATGGCGTGCGCCCCGAAGAGTGACGCAGTGTACACCGCGTTCGGGGCGGCGATGCGCGATGCGCGCGAGCAGGGCTCGCTGGAGGTGCCGAAGCATCTGCGCAACGCCCCCACCCGGCTGCTGGAGTCGCTCGGGCACGGGGAGGGCTATCGCCATGCGCACGACGAGCCCGGTGCCTACGCGGCGGGGGAACGATATCTGCCTGACGCGCTGCAACAAAGGCGCTACTATGAGCCGACCGGGCGAGGGCTCGAAGGGCGCATTGCCGAGAAGCTCCGGGAGTTGCGGGCACGCGACGAGACGGCGCGAACGAAGCCTCGCAGCGGGTAGTGACGGCAACCCGACGGCAAAGACCACACCATGCTCGATCCGGTACTTCTCAGGCGTGATCTGCACGCGACGGCCGCCCGGTTGGCGGCCCGGGGGGTGGAGCTCGATACGGACCGAATCGCCCGGCTCGAGGACGAGCGCAAGGCGGTCCAGGAGCGTACCCAGGCGCTTCAGCACGAACGCAACACCCGCTCGAAGTCGATCGGGCGCGCCAAGGCCCGGGGCGAGGACATCGAGCCGCTGCTCGCGGACGTGGCGCGGCTCGGTGACGATCTGAAGGCGGCGGAGACCCGCCTCGCGGAGCTGCAGGCCGAGCTCGAGAGCATCGCCCTCGAGATCCCCAATCTCACCCACGACTCCGTGCCCGAGGGTCGGGACGAAGACGACAATCGCGAGGAACGTCGGGTCGGCGAGCTGCCGCGTTTCGATTTCGAGCCCAAGGACCACACCGACCTGGGAGTCGGACTCGGCGAGCTCGATTTCGAGCTGGCGGCGAAGCTCGCCGGGAGCCGGTTCGTCACCCTGTCCGGAGGACTCGCGCGGCTGCACCGCGCCCTGATCCAGTTCATGCTCGACGTGCACGGCCGCGAGCACGGCTACCGGGAGATCTACATCCCGTACGTCGTCTCCGCGGATGTCCTGCGGGGCACCGGGCAGATCCCGAAATTCGTCGACGACCTGTTCCGGATCGAGGGTCACGACCTCTACCTGATTCCGACCGCCGAGGTTCCGGTGACCAACGTCCCGCGCGATCGAATCCTGGAATCCGACGAGCTGCCGATGCGGTTCGTCTGCCACTCACCCTGCTTCCGGCGCGAGGCGGGGTCGTACGGCAAGGACACGCGTGGGATGCTGCGACAGCACCAGTTCGAGAAGGTGGAGCTCGTGCACGTCGTTCGCCCGGACGAGTCCTACGAGGCGCTGGAATCACTCACGGCACATGCGGAGACGATTCTCTCGCGCCTTGGGCTCGCCTATCGGGTCGTTACCCTGTGCACCGGCGACATCGGTTTCGCCGCCGCCAAGACGTACGACATCGAAGTCTGGCTGCCGGGTCAGCAGCGCTATCGCGAAATCTCCTCGTGCAGCAACTGCGAGGCCTTCCAGGCGCGGCGCATGCGGGCGCGGTGGCGCAACCCGGCGACCGGAAAGACCGAGTTCGTGCACACCCTCAACGGCTCCGGGGTGGCCATCGGGCGCGCCCTCATCGCGGTGGTGGAGAATTGCCAGCAGGCGGACGGATCGGTTCGGGTGCCCGAGGCCCTCGTGCCGTACATGGGCGGCATGACCGTGATCGGACGGGGCGAATGACGCGAGCGCCGGATTGCGACGCACGCTGAATACTCCGAACCGACATTCGTTCTCCGGGCGACCTGGTCGCACGGCAGTCGATTTCGTACCTGACCGGGATGTCCAGCCGGTCCCGTCGGGCCCCAAGGAGATGGAAGTTCGCCTTGAGGGGAACGATGATCTTTCCCCAAGACCGTTCTCTCCGGCACCGACGTCACTCCGGTAAATCGAATTTCACCGCTGCACGGGCTGTCCACCGTCCGATGATCCGCCGGCGCACGCGGCGGTTCGAGGCCCGGAAACGAAAAACCCCGGGGCGAGCCCGGGGTTTTTCACTTGCAGCCGCGGGAAGCGGATGCGAATCAGTCGTCGCCCCCGAAGATTCCGAAGAGGTAGAGCAGGGACGTGAACAGGTTGTAGATCGAGACGTACAGGCTCACCGTCGCGAGGATGTAGTTCGTGTTCGGCTCATGCACGAGCTGGCTCGTCTGGAACAGGATGAAGCCGGACATGAGCAGGATGAACATCGCGGACACCGCGAGCGAGAGCGCGGGAATGGAGAACACGAGCGCCGCGATGCCCGCGAGGAATGCGACGAGGATGCCGACCATCAGGAAGCCCCCGAGGAAGCTGAAGTCTCGCTTGGTGGTCAGCGCGTAGGCCGACAGGCCGAGGAAGATCGCCGCGGTGCCGCCGAACGCCATCATGACGAGTTGTGAACCGTTCGAGAACGCCTGCACGTAGAAGCTGATGATGGGACCCAGAGTCAGTCCCATGAAGCCGGTCAGCGCGAAGACGCATACCAGACCCATGGCGCTGTTGGCGCACTTGTAGGTCAGGAACAGCAGCCCGAAGAAGCCGCCGAGGGTGATCAGCCAGTGCAGCGGCGGCATGTTGATCACCATCGCGACGCCGGCGGTCAGGGCGCTGAACGCGAGCGTCATCGCGAGCAGGGTGTAGGTGTTGCGAATCAGCTTGTTGGTGGCGAGCACCGACTCGGTGCGCCGAGTGCGGATTACGCTTGGTTGTAGAGATGCCATGGCCGGTCAACCTCCTGAATTACCGATCGAACCTGGATGATGCGGTCTGCTTCGACCGCGTCGAGTCAACTTCGTTCAAGCCGATCATACTCATGGGCTCCCGTGTTTCAACGGTCCGGTTCTGCGAGTCGCGGGCCGACATGGAAGCATGACATCGTCGGGCCCGCGGCATTGCGTCGCGCGACACGCAGCCGGGGCGGTCCGCGCTCGACGTATCCTCCCGGTTCCCGGCGATCGGGCCGGTCTCCACCGGGAGTGTATTGCGAGGACCCTCGGTGGCCGGCGCGTATCCGGGATGCGCGCAATCTTCATGCCGTCCGGTCTCTGCGCTATGCTCCTCGCCTCTCGCCGCCGGTCCCGCCCGTCCGGCGGTGCGCGAGTGCCGCCGCACGGCGGCGACCCGCGCCCGGTGGGGTGGCTGAGTGGCCGAAAGCTCTGGTCTTGAAAACCAGCGAGCCGAGAGGCTCCGTGGGTTCGAATCCCACCCCCACCGCCAAATTTGTCGCTTGACATACCGCATTCGTACTTGAGTCAAGTCGATTTCGTCGCGCAGCGCGCCTTCGACGACACCGACCGGGCGAAATGCGACACGGAGAACCGCACCGAGAATGGATTCAGGAGACAGTCTTGGCCGAGATCGCAATTGTCGCGGCGATGGAGGCGGCCGAGCGCGAAGGGCGCGCTGCCGTCACCTTCGACGGACTCATGGTGGACCGGGCGATGGTTGCCACCGCCCGCGAACTGCTTGCCCTCGCCGACACGCACGCATGAATCGCACCCCCGCGCAGGACACCGTGACGCAGCCGTTTCAGGAGGAGAGAGAGTGAAGGCAGAGTTCCTTTTCGATTTCGGAAGCCCGAACGCCTACGTCGCTCATACCCAGATTCCGGGTATCGAATCCCGTACCGGCATCACCGTCGAGTACGTGCCGGTACTCCTCGGGGGCGTGTTCAAGCTCGTCGGGAACACGTCGCCCATGGAGGCGTTCAAGTCGATCCCGGCCAAACGGAAGTACTTCAGCCGGGACATCCGGGACTGGGTCGAGTACCTGGACATTCCCTTCCGTCGCAATCCCCACTTTCCGGTGATGACGCTCGGCATCATGCGCGGCGCGGTGGCGCTGCTGGGCACCGACCGGTTCGCGGACTATGTCGAGAGCGTCTTCCATGCGATGTGGGTGGACGAGAAGAAGATGGACGACCCCGCGGTCATCGAGGAGGTGTTGACCGCCGCCGGCTTCGACGCCCAGGCGATCTTCGCCCGAACCCGCGATCCGGAGATCAAGCGCAAGCTCATCGACTACACCCAGGCCGCGGTGGATCGGGGAGTCTTCGGCTCCCCGGCCTTCTTCGCCGGAGACCGGCAGTTCTTCGGCAAGGACCGCATGCACCTGTTCGAGGCCGCGATCATGCGCGGGAAGTAGCCCCCAGGTTCGACCATCGACCTCGGGAGCCGGATGCCGGCACCCGGCCTGCGGTGCCGGCCCGGGCCGGTGGTCCGTCGCTGTCGGTGCGCTCGCGCCCGTCTTTCGCGAAGTCCGTCAAACCGGCGAGCACATCGAACTCGTCTCGGACCCGGGGGTACGCAGGTACGCCATGACGGCCTCGTGCGACGATGCTAACGTACGCCGCCTTCCACAGGCCGGCGAAGCAACGGAATCGTTCCCATGTCCGAACCGCCTCGCACTCTTCTGGTAACGAGTGCACTTCCCTACGCCAACGGCCCGATTCATCTCGGGCACATGGTGGAATACATTCAGACCGACATCTGGGTGCGATTCCAGCGCGGGCTGGGTCATCGCTGCGCCTATGTGTGCGCCGACGACGGCCACGGCACGCCCATCATGCTCAAGGCCGAGCAGGAGGGGATGACCCCGGAGGATCTCATCGAAACGATCGGCGAGGAACATCGAGCCGACTTCCGGGACTTCGCAATTTCGTTCGACAACTATCACACCACCCACTCGCCGGAAAATCGTGCGTGCTCGGAGCTGATCTATCTTCGCCTGAAGGAGGCCGGCCACATCGCCCGCAAGGACGTGGCCCAGGCATACGATCCGGTCAAGGGCATGTTCCTGCCGGATCGCTACGTCAAGGGTACGTGTCCGAGCTGCGGCGCGGCGGATCAGTACGGGGACAACTGCGAGGTCTGCGGCGCCACCTACAGCCCGGCCGATCTCGCCGATGCGGTGTCGGTCCTGTCCGGGGAGAAGCCCGAGCTCCGCTCGTCGGAGCACTACTTCGTGCGCCTGGCCGACTTCGAGGAGACGTTGCGGCAGTGGCTGGCCGGCGGCGGCCGCGAAGGATGCCCTCCCGTGCAGCCCGAGATCGCCAACAAGCTCGACGAGTGGTTCGACGCCGGACTGCAGGACTGGGACATCTCGCGTGACGCTCCGTACTTCGGGTTCGAGATTCCGGATGTCCCCGGCAAGTACTTCTACGTCTGGCTGGATGCGCCAATCGGGTACATGGGGAGCTTCAGGCATCTGTGCGCTCGCCGCGGCGACCTCGATTTCGAGAGTTCCTGGCGCCCGGACTCCGAGGTCGAGCTGTACCACTTCGTGGGCAAGGACATCGCCTACTTTCACACCCTGTTCTGGCCGGCCATGCTGCACGGAGCCGGCTTTCGCATGCCGACCGGCGTGTTCGTCCATGGCTTCCTGACCGTCAATGGCCAGAAGATGTCGAAGCGTACCGGCACCTTCGTCAAGGCCCGAACGTACCTGGACAATCTGGATCCGGAGTACCTGCGCTACTACTTCGCGTGCAAGCTCTCGCATGGAATCGACGATCTCGATCTGAACTTCGACGACTTCTCCCGGCGGGTGAACTCCGATCTCGTGGGCAAGGTCGTCAACATCGCGTCGCGGTGCTCGAGCTTCATCAACCGGCACTTCGAGGGCCGACTGTCCGCGCGGCTCTCGGAGCCCGGTCTGTACCGCGAGGCGGTCGGCGCGTCGACGCGCATCGCCGCGCTCTACGATTCCCGCGAGTTCGGCAAGGCCATGCGCGAGGTGATGGCGACCGCGGATCGCGCGAACCAGTACATCGACGAACGCAAGCCGTGGGTGCTGGTCAAGGACGATTCGAAGCGCGAGGAGGTGCGCGACGTGTGCACCGTCGGCCTCAACCTGTTCAGGGTGCTCATGACCTGGCTCAAGCCCGTCCTGCCCCGTACCGCCGAGCGCGCGGCATCGTTCCTGCGCTGCGGCGATTTCGCCTGGGACGATGTGGCATCGCCGCTGCTCGACCACGAGATCGCCCGATTCGAACCTCTCCTTACGAGAGTCGAGCAGGGGAAGATTGATGCCATGGTCTCGGAATCCATGGACTCGGAGGAGAAGGACGATCCCGGAGCGGAGCCGGGCGCCGAGACGCTCGACCGCATCGACATCTCGGATTTCGCCAAGGTCGACCTGCGCGTCGCCAGGGTTCTCGATGCCAGGCTCGTGGAAGGCGCGGACAAGCTCCTGGAGATTCGAGTGGACATCGGCGACGAGGAGCGAACCGTGTTCGCCGGCATCCGCGCGGCGTACCCGACGGAGACCCTCGTCGGCCGTCATGTGGTGGTCGTCGCCAATCTCGCCCCCCGAGCGATGCGGTTCGGCGTATCGGACGGGATGATTCTCGCCGCGGGCCCCGGGGGGACGGACATCTGGCTGCTCGGTGTCGACGAGGGCGTGGCGACCGGCATGCGGGTGAAGTGAGCGCCGTTGGACCTCCGTCGGCATCGCCCCTCGCGCGTTCGGTCCCGCCGTGATGCGGACTCCGTGAGTGCCGCCACCGGTCGCGATGCCGAAACGGTGCCGGAACGAACCGTGCATGCCCGTGTTCCCTCGGACGCTTCCACCGCCGCCACGATCGACGCCGTCGATGCGCTTCTGCCACAGACCCAGTGCCGCCGTTGCGGCTATGACGCATGCCGTCCCTACGCCGAGGCTCTGGTGTGTGGTGAAGCGGACATCAACCGCTGTCCGCCCGGCGGGGAGCCGACCGTCGCGGCCCTCGCGCACGCTCTGGGACGTCCCGTCGTTGCGCTCGACTCCGCCTGCGGCGTGGCGGGACCGCGCGAGACCGCGCGAATCGACGAGAACGAGTGCATCGGGTGCACGGTGTGCATCCGCGCTTGTCCGGTGGACGCGATCATCGGTGCGCGCCGGTGGATGCATGCGGTGCTCGAATGCGAGTGCACCGGCTGCGGCCTGTGCGTCGAGCCGTGCCCGGTGGACTGCATTTCGATGGTTCCGGCGCGCACCGGTCCGGTGAACGTGCAAGGGTGGCTCGCCGAACGCGCTCCACTCGCGCGGCGGCGATTCGAACGCCATCGCGCGCGGGAAGCGGCGCTCGATACGGCGCCACACCGCCGGGTGCGGGCCGATCGGATCGATTCCGTCGAATCCCTCAGAATGCGTACCGTCGAGCAGAGGCGGGCGGACATCGCGGCGGCGGTGGCCAGGGTCGAGGCGCGCAAGGCTCTCGCGCCGACGCCGGGCGCGGAGACCGGACGGTGAACGCGCACAAGCGCAGGACAATCTACGAAAGGCTCCGCGCCGAGAATCCGTCGCCGACGACGGAACTGGTGTACTCGACGCCGTTCGAGCTGCTTGTCGCGGTGATTCTCTCCGCGCAGGCGACCGACGTGAGCGTCAACAAGGCGACGCGATCCCTGTTCCCGGCCGCTTCCACTCCCGCGGCCATGCGCGACCTTGGCGAGGAGGGTGTGCGGGCGCACATCCGGAACATCGGCCTGTTCAACGCCAAGGCGAAGAACCTGGTCGCGACCTGCCGGCTCCTCCTCGAGCACCATGGCGGCGAAGTTCCGTGCGAGCGCGAGGCGCTGGAGCGCCTGCCGGGAGTGGGACGCAAGACCGCGAACGTGGTGCTGAACACCGCGTTCGGCATACCCGTGATTGCGGTCGATACCCATATCTTCCGCGTCGCCAACCGGACCCGGCTGGCCCGCGGCAAGACTCCCCGCGAGGTCGAGGATCGCCTGGAGCGCTGGACCCCGAGCGAGTTCAAGCGAGACGCGCACCACTGGCTGATCCTGCACGGCCGATATGTATGCACGGCCCGAAAACCCGCCTGCGGTCGCTGCATCATCGCCGACCTCTGCGAGTACCGGCACAAGGAAACCGGGTAGGTAGGGCATTGCTGTACGGGAGCGACCGTGACGACCTGCGACGGGCCTACGTGGACGCGTGGTCGAAGTCGCGCGCCGGACACGCCCTCGAGCCCCTGGAGCGCCTCCTTGCCGAGGTGATTGCCGAGCACCCGGAGTACCATCCCGTCCTCGAGTCCCCGGATGTGCTCGCGCGTGAATATTCGTCCGAGGCCGATCGATCGAATCCGTTCCTGCACATGGGCCTGCACGTTGCGATTCGCGAGCAACTCGCGACGGATCGCCCGCCGGGTCTGCGCAAGCTGTATGCGAAGCTGCTGCCCCGATTCGCGGATGCGCACCGGCTGGAGCACGCGCTCATGGAGTGTCTTGCGGACACGCTGTGGGACGCGCAGCGGACCGGCGGCATTCCGGATGAAGCGCGATACCTGAGCCGCGTGCGGCGGCTGAAGACACCGCGACAACGATAGTCTGTGCCGGAATCGGGAAATACGCGGAGTCCGACCGGCTCGAATCGGTGTGGTCACGTACGACACGATGGCGGCCCGACATGACACATCGTGGAACGGTTCAATGGAGGATCCAAAAAAGTATAATTTTTGTATAGAATCCGCTCATCGTGTTTGAGTACGACTTGGGCAAGAGCGCTACGAACAAGGCGAAGCACGGTATCGACTTCGAAGAGGCTCAGGCGCTCTGGAGCGATCCCCGACTTCTCGAAGCTCCGGCGAGGACCGAGGACGAACCTCGCTTCCTGGTCATCGGCAGGCACCGGGGCCGGCACTGGTCTGCGGTCTGTGTCCGCCGTGGAAACAATATTCGGATCATTTCGGTGCGTCGGGCGCGAAATCAGGAGGTCGAACGATATGAAAGCGGCTGATTTCGACCGGAAGTTCGACGACGGAGAGGACATCGACGATCAGGTCGACTGGTCCAGGGCCGCTCGGCCGAATGCACGCATGAAGCGGGTCAACGTGGATTTCCCGGTGTGGATGGTCGAGGGACTGGATCGGCAGGCACGACGTCTGGGCATTACCCGACAGTCACTCATCAAGTTCTGGATTGCCGAGCGGCTGCAATGAATCGGATGGTCCGCGACATCGGGCTCACCGGCGATTGAAGCGATTGCCGGTGCCGATTTGGCGGCCGTATTCCGTATCCGAGATTCACTCTTGAACCCTCTCTGACATGCGTCTGCGCTTTTCGAAAATGCACGGCCTCGGCAACGACTTCGTGGTGGCCGACGCGACGCGTTCGCCCCTGCCAAGCGTGGAGCAAATCCGATTTCTCGCGGATCGGCGCGAGGGCGTCGGGTGCGACCAGGTGCTGATGGCGGTTCGTCCTGGGGCTGCGGACCGCGACCTCGGTGTCGTCATCTTCAACGCCGACGGCTCCCGCGCCGCGCAGTGCGGGAACGGCATGCGCTGCATGGCGGTGTTCGCGCGCGAGCGGGGTCTCGTCGCTTCCGACGAAATCCGCTTCGAGACGCCGGGAGGGTGCGTGCTCGCGACGGTCGGCGGCGCCGGTTCGGTTCGCGTGCGCCTGGGAGTCCCCCGGCTCGAACCCGGCGAAATTCCCATCGCGGCGTCGCGGCGCGCCGCGAGCTATCGCCTGGACATTGGCGACGACGAGGTTCGGTTTGCGGCGGTGTCGATGGGCAATCCCCACGCGGTCGTGCGGGTGCCGGACGTGGCGGTCGCTTCGGTGGCGCGCGTGGGGGCCGCGCTGCAGGCGAATCCCTTTTTCCCGGAAGGTGTGAATGTGGGGTTCGCTCAGGTCGTTGCGCGTGACCGGCTGCGCCTGCGGGTGTTCGAACGGGGAGTCGGCGAGACGCGGGCATGCGGCTCGGGGGCGTGTGCGGCGGTCGTCGCGGGGAGACTGAGTGGCGCTCTGGATGAGCGCACGCAGGTGGATCTTCCCGGCGGCAGGCTCCGAATCGAATGGGAAGGCGAAGGCGAGGCGGTCTGGATGACGGGCCCCACGGCGTGGGTATTCGACTCGGAGATCGAGCTGTGAACCGGGATCGCCGTCCCGGGCGGCCGATGTCGCCGCGTGGATCCGAAGACGTGCGTCCCGTCGGCGATGCGTCCGGGTGCGACGGCGGGCAGGCGGCGGACTGCGGCAAGTGGATCGAGCGTTTCTGCCGTCACCTGGCGAACGAGCGGGGATTGTCGACCCATACCGTTCAGGGGTACCGGAGGGATCTCGCCGTCTTCGTCCGGCACCTGGAGTCGATGCCGGGACGAGACTGGCCGATGATCGACGCGGGCCTGGTGCGGCGCTTCGTTGCGTGGCGGCACCGGAACTCGGTGGGTGGCCGCTCGATCCAGCGAGGACTCTCTGCACTGCGCACGTTTTTCGACTTCTGTGTGCGCGAGGGAGTGATGAGCGGCAATCCGGCCCGGGCCGTGAGTGCGCCCAAGGCCTCGAGGCGGCTGCCGAATGCGCTCGATACCGATCGGGCAGGGGTGCTCGTCGAGCTCGACGGCGACGATCCGCTGAGCCTGCGCGACCGCGCGATGCTGGAGCTGACCTATTCGTCGGGACTGCGCCTGGCGGAGCTTTGCGCACTGGCGGTTGCGGACGTCGACCTCGAAGCCGGTATCGTCAGGGTACTGGGCAAGGGGCGAAAGGTCAGGGTCGTACCGGTCGGACGTCACGCGCGCGAAGCGGTTCGGTCCTGGCTTCCGGCGCGGGCGGAACTGGCCGTGGCGGATGAGAGCGCGCTGTTCGTGAGTCGGCGCGGGCGTCGTATTTCGGCGCGTTCGGTGCAGGCCAGATTCGCGAAGCGCGCAATGGAAAGCGGGATCGGCGTTCACGTCCATCCGCACATGCTCCGACATTCGTTCGCCACGCACCTGCTGGAGTCGAGCGGCGATCTGCGCGCGGTGCAGGAGTTGCTCGGCCACGCCGACATCGGCACGACGCAGGTCTATACGCACCTGGACTTCCAGCATCTTGCCGCGGTCTACGACCGGGCACATCCGAGAGCACGCAAGAAATAGTCCCATCGTTTCGTCGCCAGGCCCGTCCACCGAGAACGTGGGAGCTTCACGGCGGTGCGAAGCGCTGCGCCGACCCTCCGACGCCGGGATGCTTGCGGTAAGATCGCCCGCCCGCCCAACCCATGTCCGGCCATGACCACGTTCTCCGGTACGACCATTCTCGCCGTTCGGCGCGGCGCCCACGTGGTGGTGGGCGGCGACGGACAGGTCTCGATGGGAGCGACGGTGGTGAAGGGCAACGCTCGCAAGGTGCGGCGTCTGTACAAGGACCGGGTGGTGGCGGGGTTCGCGGGCAGCACCGCGGACGCCTTCACGCTGTTCGAACGGTTCGAGGCAAAGCTCGACCAGCATTCGGGCCACCTGACGCGAGCCGCGGTGGAGCTTGCGAAGGACTGGCGCACGGACCGGCTGCTGCGTCGGCTCGAGGCGCTGCTGATCGTGGCCGATGACAGTGAGACGTTGATGATTTCCGGTACCGGCGACGTCATCAGCCCCGAGCACGATGCGGTGGCGATCGGCTCCGGCGGACCGTTTGCACTCGCGGCGGCGCGCGCGCTGCTCGACTGCACCAAGCTGGGAGCCCGCGAGATTGTCGAGCGTGGGCTCCACATCGCGGCCGATATCTGTGTGTACACGAACCGCGAACTCACGATCGAGGAACTCGGTGGCGCCGCCGTCTGATCGCCGACCGCATGTTCCGAGAACATACGGGCAGGAATGATGACCCCAATGACGCCGAGGGAGATCGTCCACGAGCTGGACAAGCACATCGTGGGACAGGCGGACGCCAAGAGAGCGGTGGCGATCGCCTTGCGAAACCGCTGGCGCCGCATGCAGGTCGGCGAGGAGATGCGGGTCGAGATCACGCCGAAGAACATCCTGATGATTGGGCCGACCGGCGTCGGCAAGACCGAAATTGCCCGCCGGCTCGCCCGCCTCGCGGGTGCGCCCTTCATCAAGGTCGAGGCAACCAAGTTCACCGAGGTCGGGTACGTGGGCCGCGATGTCGAGTCCATCGTGCGCGATCTGACCGACGTGGCGGTGAAGCTCAACCGCGAGCGGGAGATGCACAAGGTCCGGCGCCGGGCAGAGGACGCGGCGGAAGAACGGATTCTGGACATTCTGCTCCGACCCGCGCGGGCCGGCGTGGCCTCGGTTGGCGGAGACGGCCCCGACGAGCCTGCCTCCACCCGGCAGAAATTCCGCAAGATGCTGCGTGAGGGCAAGCTCGACGAACGGGAGATCGAAGTCGAGCTGAGCGTGCCCGCCATCGGGGTCGAGATCATGGCCCCGCCGGGGATGGAGGAGATGACCAGCCAGCTCCAGAACATGTTCCAGAATCTCGGAGGAGGAAAGACCCGCACCCGCCGGCTCCGAATTCGCGATGCGTTCAAGCTGATGACCGAGGAGGAGGCCGGCAAGCTGATCAACGAGGAGGATCTCAAGTCGAGCGCGGTGGAAGACGTCGAGCAGAACGGAATCGTGTTTCTGGACGAGATCGACAAGGTTTCCCGCCGCAGCGATCGCGTTGGCGCCGACGTCTCCCGCGAGGGTGTCCAGCGCGACCTGCTCCCGCTCGTCGAGGGCAGCACCGTGTCGACCAAGTACGGCAGCGTGCGCACCGACCACATCCTGTTCATCGCATCCGGAGCGTTTCATACCGCGAAACCCTCCGATCTCATTCCGGAACTCCAGGGACGGTTCCCGATTCGGGTGGAGCTCGCCGCGCTGGGAGTGGACGATTTTCTGCGCATCCTCACCGAACCGGACTGCTCGCTCACCGAGCAGTACGCCGCGCTGCTCGGTGCCGAACAGGTCGTGCTCTCGTTCACCGAGCGAGGTCTGCGACGGATTGCGGAGATTGCCTGGCAGGTGAACGAGTCGACGGAGAACATCGGGGCGCGTCGGCTGCACACGGTACTGGAGCGGCTGCTCGAGACCCTCTCGTTCGAGAGTGCGGACATGGCCGGACGAGGCGTGGAGATCGATGCCGAGTACGTCGATGCGCATCTGGCCGAGCTGGCTTCGGATCAGGACCTGTCCCGGTACATTCTCTGACCGGGCAACGCGTATCGAGTCAGGCCGGTCGGCCAGGAGGCTTCATGACCATGGCTGCAACATCACCTACCCCGACCGAGCTGCGCTACGACACCGCGGCGCACGTCCTGCACGTCACGTTCGACAGCGAAGAGCGGTTCTCATACACGGCGGAGTTCCTGCGGGTGCACTCGCCGTCGGCGGAAGTTCGAGGCCATGGACCGGGCCAGGAGGTCCTGCAGGTGGGAAAGGAGCGTGTCGGCATCGACTCCATCGAACCGGTGGGAAATTACGCGGTACGCCTGTGTTTCGACGACGGACACGATACCGGGCTGTATTCCTGGGAAGAGCTGCACTGGCTCGGTACACACCAGCAACGGTTGTGGAACGACTACCTGCAACGCCTGCAGGCCGCCGGACACCGTCGCCGAATGGATGCGTGAACACGTGGGCGCGGAGGAGGAAACGGGCTTTCCGACGCGGATCCGGTGGTGTCGCACCCCGTTCCCGAATGCGCACGCGAACGCCCGTCCACGGCCACGTCGGTTGCCGGCGCACGGGAGAGCCCACGAGCGCGACCGCATCGCGACGTCGCCGTGTACCGGGCTCGTACCGGAAGGTCGGCCATGAGCGAAGAGACCACCCATTTCGGATACGAAGAGGTTCCGGCCGCGGAGAAGCGCAGTCGGGTGGGAGCGGTCTTCGAGTCCGTCGCCGAGCGTTACGATCTCATGAACGATTTGATGTCGTTCGGTCTCCATCGCGCGTGGAAGCAGTTCGCCGTCCAGGTCGCCCGCGTTCGACCCGGGGCACGAATGCTCGATCTCGCCGGCGGCACCGGCGACCTGACCGCGCGCCTCGCGCCGAGGGTGGGTCCGCGCGGGAGCGTGGTGCTCGCCGACGTCAGTCGCGCGATGCTCGAGCGCGGCCGGACGCGCCTCATCGATCGCGCAATTGCGGGAAACGTTCGCTACGCACAATGCGATGCCGAACGCCTGCCATTTCCCGATCGCACTTTCGACCGCGTCATGATCGGCTTCGGGCTCCGCAACGTCACGCGCCAGGAGCGCGCGCTGAGCGAGATGTATCGCGTGCTGCGCCCGGCCGGGATGCTGCTGGTGCTGGAGTTCTCGCACCTGACGGTACCCGCGCTGGAGCGTGCCTATGACCTCTATTCCTTCTCGGTGCTACCCGCCCTCGGCCGCGTGGTCGCCGGCGACGCGGACAGTTATCGATATCTGGCGGAATCGATTCGCCGGCATCCCGATCAGTCGACGCTGCTCGCCACCATGCGTGAGGCCGGCTTCGAGCGCCGCGAATGTCACAATCTGACCTGCGGCATCGTCGCCGTTCACCGGGGATACCGGCTGTGACCGGCCGAACACCGTTCGTCGTCCGCCACGTTGCGCATGTCCGGTGTTCGCGCCGGTCTCCGGGCATGCAAGCGTCCGTGGGGCATCGGGAGCGGCGATGTGACCGGGGGAGGGCGCGATTGCGGGGGCGGCTCCGCCTGTGCCGACCAACGCGGAAATTCGAGGAGTGCCGGCGTCGGCGAGAGCGCTGGAGCGACTGTGGGTGAACCGCCGCTCGGCCTGCTCGGGCGATTGCTCGAAGGGGTGCTCGAGCTCGATCCCGAAACGCGTGACGCCGTCGCCCGATTGTCGGGCAAGGTCGTCGATCTCGACGTCAGGGGCGCCGGAGTGCTTCGTCTGCGCATCGACGGCCAGCGTATCCACGTGGAGCCGCGGGACGCGGCCGTCGAGGCCGACGTCACGATCGGCGGTGCTCCGATTTCCCTGCTGCGGTTCATTTTCGCCGAAGACCGGGGGTCGCTGATTCTGAACGACGAGGTGCGTCTGCACGGCGACATCGGGCTGGCGACGCGACTCCAGCAAATCGCGTCCGGGATGGACATCGATATCGAGGAGGGGCTGGCGCAGCGCTTCGGCGACATCCCTGCACACGAACTCATGCGAGGCCTCCGCGGACTCGGCGGCTGGATGCGGGCGACGGGGGCGTCACTGCTTGCGGACGTCTCGGAGTCCATTCGCTACGAAGCGGCCATGACGCCGTCCCGAACCGACGCCGAGCGGTTCACACAAGACGTGGACGATCTTCGCGACGATGTCGAACGTCTCGAGGCGCGTATCAGGCGGCTGGAGCGTCCGCGGAGTCCGTGCGCGTGATTCCGCTGCGTCAGATTCTCAGGCTCGCCCACATCAACATGGTGCTCGTGCGGCATGGCCTGGACGACATCGTGCTGCGAACGCACCTGCTGCGACCGATCCGGTTCCTGCTCTATCTCCTTCCCTGGAACTGGATTCGCCGGTCTCAACCGCCGCGTGCGGTGCGGCTGCGCCGCGCGCTGGAGGACCTCGGTCCGATTTTCATCAAGTTCGGCCAGATTCTGTCGACCCGCCGCGACCTGCTGCCCGGAGATATCGCCGACGAGTTCGCGAACCTCCAGGACCGGGTGCCGCCGTTCCCGGGCGAAACCGCCGCACGGATCGTGCGAGATGCGCTCGGGCGCCCGGTGGAGGACATGTTCAGCGAATTTCTGCGCGAGCCGCTGGCGTCGGCATCCATCGCCCAGGTCCACGCGGCCCGGCTCCGGGACGGCCGGGAGGTGGTTGTCAAGGTGGTGCGGCCGGGGATCGAACGGGTCATTCGGCGCGACGTGAGCCTGCTGCACCTCGTCGCGGATCTCGCGCATCGATTCTGGCCGGACGCCCGGCGACTCCATCCGCGCGAGGTCGTGGCCGAGTACGAGAAGACCATCCTCGACGAGCTCGACCTGCTGCGCGAGGCCGCGTCGGCGTCCCAGCTTCGGAGGAATTTCGACGGCTCCGATCTGCTCTACGTGCCGGAAATGCACTGGGAGCTCACGCGCCGCCGGGTGATGGTGATGGAGCGGGTCTCGGGAATTCCCATCAGCGATATCGACGCGTTGCTCGACGCCGGAGTCGACCTGCGGGCGCTTGCCGAGCGTGGGGTCGAGATTTTCTTCACCCAATTGATGCGCCACAACTTCTTCCATGCCGACATGCACCCGGGAAACATCTTCGTCGATCGGACTCACCCCGATCGTCCGAGCTACATCGCGGTGGACTTCGGCATCATGGGCAGCCTGTCGGAGCAGGACCAGCGCTATCTCGCCGAGAACTTCCTTGCGTTCTTCAACCGCGACTACCGCCGGGTGGCGGAACTGCACGTGGAATCGAAGTGGGTGCCGGCGGATACTCGAATCGACGAGTTCGAAGCCGCAATCCGCAGCGTGTGCGAACCGATATTCGATCGTCCGCTGAAGGAGATTTCGTTCGGGCGGGTGCTCGTGCAGTTGTTCCAGACCGCACGGCGCTTTCACATGGAGGTGCAGCCGCAGCTCGTGTTGCTGCAGAAGACCCTGCTGAACATCGAGGGTCTCGGCCGCCAGCTCTACCCCGACCTCGACCTGTGGGAGACCGCAAAGCCCTTCCTCGATCGCTGGATGCGGGAGCAGCTCGGCACGCGGGCGTTGCTGCGCGAGATCGGACGCCAGGCTCCGAGGTGGGGTGAGACGTTGCCTGCGCTCCCCGGACTCGCGTACGAGACGTTGAAGCTGGCCCGCGCCGGGGAGATCGAGGTCCGGATGCGTTCCGAGGAGTTCGTTCGGTTGCGCGCCGAGATTCACCGGGCGAGTCGGCGTACCGTGCTGGCGTTGATTGGCGCGGCGCTGCTCATCAGCGGATCGGTGATCCTCGCCCTCGGCGGCGAGCAGCGTGCGAGCTGGTGGGGCGCGCCGGTGTGGACGTGGATACTCGGCGGGACCGGGATCGGCCTCGCGTTCGCGGCGTGGCTGCACGGTGACGGTGACCGCTGACCGGCCGGACCCGGGGCCTGTCCGGTTCCACTCGAGGGCGGATGCATCCGTCGCCGCCGACGCGGGAACCGTGACGTCGCTCTCGATTGCCGAACCGCAGGGTTCGGCTCGATACGGTTCGGGGACTACGAACGACTGTTGAGAATGTTCAGACCCTTGAGGAGGTTGAGGGCTTCGAAGAGTGCGTAATCGCGCTGTGCGAGCGGAACTTCCACCTCGTCCTGTTGCGACTGCCGGGCCGCCTTGAAGTCGTCCTCGTCGCCCTCGCTCTCGAGGTGGCGAGCGAGGTCGGCCTCCTTGACGCCCTGGCCGATGTCGAGCTGAGACACCCGTACGCGATCGAGCGCAATGTCGGGAACGATGCCACGCGCCTGAATCGAGGTTCCGGAGGGCGTGTAGTAGCGCGCAGTGGTGAGCTTCAACGCCGATCCGTTGCCGAGCGGAAGAATCGTCTGGACCGACCCCTTCCCGAAGGTCTTCTCTCCCATGATGACGGCTCGCCCGTGATCCTGCAGCGCGCCGGCGACGATCTCGGAGGCCGACGCCGAACCCGCGTTGACGAGCACGACGAGAGGGGTCCCGTCGAGAATGTCCGAACCCTTGGCGCTGAAGGTGAGCTTGGCGTCGTCCATGCGCCCTTCGGTGTAGACGATGATTCCCTCTTCGAGGAACGCGTCGGACACGGAGACGGCTGCGTTCAGCACGCCGCCGGGATTGTTTCGCAGGTCGAGAACGAGACCCTTGAGGCCATCGTCGCCCGCTTCATCGCGGAGCTCGTCGACCGCCTCGCGCAGGCTTTCGCCGGTTCGGAGCTGGAATTGGCTGATCCTGACGTATCCGTACCCCGGCTCGAGCGCACGGCTGCGCACGCTCGTGACGCGGATGACGTCACGCGTGATGGTGATTCGAATCGGGCGATCCACCCCTTCGCGCACGATGGTGAGGACGATGTCGGTGCCCGGCTCTCCGCGCATGACCTTCACCGCATCGCCCAGCGACATTCCCTTCACCGGAGTGTCGTCGAGCCGAATGACGAGGTCTCCCGCCTCGACGCCGGCGCGCTGTGCGGGGGTGTCGTCGATCGGCGCGATGACCTTGACGAACCCGTCTTCCATGCCGACCTCGATTCCGAGACCTCCGAACTCGCCGCTCGTGCCCGCCTGCAGCTCCTGGTAGTCGTCGGGAACGAGATAGGACGAATGCGGATCGAGACCCGACAGCATCCCCCGTATCGCGTATTCGAGCAGCGCCGTGTCTTCAATCGGCTCGACATAGTCGTTCTTGATCTTGGCGAACACCTCGGTGAACGTCCGAAGATCCTCGAGCGGCAGCGTGCCTTCCGTGGTGCGCTCCGCGAACACACCCTGCCCGACGGCCAGAAATATTCCGATGGCGCCGCCGGCGAAGAGCCAGCCAATCGATCGTGCGAATGATTTCATCCCGTCTCTCCGATTCGCATCCATGAATTCGGATGCGACCGCGTCACGAGAATACTCGCCGCCGCTAACGGCTTACAAGCGCGGCGGTGAGGGGAGCGACGCACCATCTCCGGGGATTGACCGGGCGACCGGCGTGCCGGATTTCGAAGTACAGGGCCGATTGCGAATTTCCGCCGCTGTCACCGACGGTCGCGATGACCTCGCCGGATTCCACCCAGTCGCCGGTCTCTCTGGTCAACGTGTCGTTGTGCCCGTAAAGGCTCATGAAGCCGTCCTCGTGCTCGATGATGAGGAGCAGACCGAACCCCCGGAGCCAGCCGGCGTACGCGACGCGACCCCGATGTATGGAATGCACCGCGTCTCCGGCCGGCGCCCCGATCAGCATTCCCTGCCAGGTCAGGTCCATCACGCCGCGACGGGATCCGTAGCGGGCGAGTACGCGGCCGCTCACCGGCCACCGGAGCTTGCCTCGCAACTCCCCGAACGTCTCGTTGCCCTTGATTTGCAGGGCGTCGTCGGTGAGGGACGCACGCAGTGCGGCGATGAGCTCCACGAGCCGTTGCTTGTCGATCCGAAGCCGGGCGATCCGACTCTCGCGATCCTCGATATGTTCGGCCAGTGCGCTCATCGCGTCGGCCCGCGCGGCGCGCCGCACCTCGAGTTCGCCCAGATGGCGTTGCTTTTCGTCGCGCAGTGCGGTGATGGCTGCCGCTTCCTCCGCGATGATCGCCTCCTGCCTCTCGAGCCTGGAGACAATGTCGGCGATACCGCGAATCCTCTTCTCGTGAGCGCGTGCGACGACCGAGTGGTAGGCGAACATGCGGTCGATGCTGCGCAACGACTCGAGGTCGAGAAGTCTGGCAATCGGGTCGCGCCGCGCAAACCTGTGCGAGGCCCGTATGGCTCGGGCCAGATCGTGCTGGCGCTCGACGAGCTCCGCGCGAGTCTGCGCGCTCGCGCGATGCGCGGCGTCGATGCGCTGGCGCGTCGACGCCAGACGTTTGTCGACACTGGCGATTTCGCGGCGAACTTCGGCCGCCCGCATTTCGTTTCGCGCCAGCGCCTCGGTATGGGTGTCGTGCGCGTCGCGTGCCTCGGCAAGCTCCCGCGCGACTGCCTCGAGCCGCGCACCCACCTGCTCCAGATCGCTCTGGACCTCGAAGTCGGACTCTCCCAGGGCGCCGGAGCCGCAGGCAAGAAGCGACACAGGAATCCACACGCCCGCCAGTCGGGAGAATGACGCACGTCGCGCGCACACCGCATCGTTGGCCACATCGTGATCGTCGTGCGCGGATCGGTTCGATGTCAAACCCTGACAAGTGGGAGACGGCATCGCGCGACTCGAACCACGCCACGACGCGGTATGCGGCCCACGCCCGGACCCTGTTCAGTTCACGCGGTGGCGAAGGATTGCCGACTGGCGCCCGCCGTGACGCTCGTGGGTCCTGGCGTCGAGGATTGCGGGAGGAAGTGCATCGCGCTAATCTCGCGGCCCGTCGCCGGGCTGGCGCGGGCCGGTGGGAACCTCCGCCCGAGCGCCTCTACCCGAAGGCGGTGCAAGTGGACAGGCTGCAAGAATTCTTCTCGAACAATCCAGGTCTCTGCATGGCGTTCGTCGCGATCCTGGGAGGGATTGCATGGACGTTCTTCCAGGGTTCGTCGCGCGGCGTGAGCAAGCTGAGTCCGTCGGATGCGACTCGCCTCATCAATCATGAAGATGCGGTCGTCGTCGACGTGCGTTCGGATGGAGAATTTCGCCAGGGCCATATCGTCAACGCCCTGAACATCCCGGAATCGCAGCTCGCGGACCGCCTGGGCAAGTTGAACAAGTACCGCGGGCGACCCATCATCACCACCTGTCGCACCGGACAGGTCAGCCTGAAGGCGGGCAGCAAGCTCGTGGCCGACGGGTTCGAAAGGGTATATGCCCTCAACGGCGGCATCCTGGCTTGGGAGGGGGCGAGCCTACCCCTGACCAAGAAGTAGCCTCCATGACCGATGTGACCCCGGCTCGTTCCGGTCCGAGGTCCGTCCCGCGAATCACATGTGAATGGAATGAACCTTCGCTGTCGGATTGCGGTGTTCGGAGCAGGTTCATGGGGCACCGCGCTCGCGGCCCTGTTGGCGGGCAACGGACACGAGGTCGTCCTCTGGGGACGTGACGAGACAACGCTCACCGCCATCTCTCGAAGCCGCAGCAACGAGAAGTACCTTCCCGGGTTGTGTCTCCCCGAACGCTTGACGGTCGAGCCGAATCTCTCGCGGGCCATCGCAGCGGCGACCGAATGGCTGGTGGCCGTCCCCAGCCATGCCTTCGAGGAGTTGGTGGACCGACTCGCGGGCATGTCGGCAAGCCCGTCGGGTCTGTTGTGGGCGACAAAGGGACTCGATCCGGCGAGCGGTCGTCTCCTTCACGAGGTAGCGGCGGAACTGATGCCTTCCGGTGTCCCTCTGGGTGTGCTGTCCGGGCCAACGTTTGCCGCAGAGGTGGCGAGACGTCTCCCTACCGCCGTGACCTTGGCCGGGACCGATGACGGATTCGCCCGGAAATGGGCGGCCCGCCTTTCCAATTCCCGGTTCCGCGTCTATACGAGCGACGATCTCGCCGGCGTGCAGATTGCGGGCGGGGTCAAGAACGTCCTCGCGATCGCGGCCGGCATCGCGGACGGGCTCGGTTTCGGCGCGAACACCCGCGCCGCGCTCATAGCGCGGGGCCTGAGCGAGCTGGTTCGTCTCGGCGAGGCGGCCGGAGGGCGTTCCGCGACCTTCATGGGGCTCGCGGGGCTGGGCGATCTGGTGCTCACCTGTACCGACGACCAGTCACGCAACCGGAGGTTCGGGCTCGCGCTCGCGCGGGGAGCATCTCCGGCGGAGGCGGTGGCCGCCGTCGGACAGGTGGTCGAAGGCATCGAGACGAGCGCCCGAGTGATGGCGCTCGCACGGCGGTTCGGCGTCGAGATGCCGATATGCGAGCAGGTACGTGCCGTCGTCACCGGCGCGTCCAGCGCGGGCGAGGCGGTGCAGGCGTTGCTCGCGCGCGACGCCGCCCGCCCGGAACGCTAGCGTCATGTCCGAACGCGCGAAGGAAAATTCGATCGAGCCGCAGACCCCCGACCCCGAGTCGCTGCTCGAGGCGATCCGTGATGTGGTCGTCGAACTGCACCCCCACCTCGGTGCGCGCCTTGACATTACCCTGGACAGTTCGCTTGACCGGGATCTCGGTCTCGACAGCCTCTCGCGCATGGAGCTGCTCTCGCGAATCGAGCGCAGGTTCGGCGCCGCGATACCCGGGACGGTGATGGCGAACGCGGAGACGGCTCGGGAGTTGCTCCCCGCGTTGCTGGCGGGCGGCCGGCGCACTCGGGCGACGGTGTCGGTGCGCGGCCGCGAATCCAGACTCCAGGCGGTGGACGCGATTCCCGCGCGTGCCGAGACGCTGCTCGAAGCGGTGGATTTCCACGCGCGACACCATGCGGACAGCGTGCACGTCGAGCTCTACGAATCGGCGGGAGAGCCGACGCGGGTCACGTTCGCGGCGCTGGTGGAACGCGCGGAGCACATCGCGGCCGGACTCGTGGAGCGTGGACTCGAACCGGGCCGGAGCGCGGCGCTGATGCTGCCGACCGGCCTCGACTACCTGGCGACGTTCCTCGCGGTGCAGATGGTCGGCGCGATTCCGGTGCCGATCTATCCTCCCGCGCGTCCGAGCCAGCTCGAGGATCATGTCCGTCGACACGCGGGAATTCTCGCGAATGCGGCGGTCGGGATGCTGGTGACCTTCGGTCCTGCGCTCGGCGTGTCGAGACTGCTGACCGCGCAGGTGCCGGGATTGACCACGGTGGTCGACGTCGCCGGACTCGACCGGTACGGCCGCCACCGCGAGCGTCCGGGACTCGACGAGTCCTCCGTCGCGTTCCTCCAGTACACCTCCGGGAGCACCGGCGACCCCAAGGGCGTGGTGCTCAGCCATGGCGACGTGCTCGCATCGCTCAGGGCTATGGCCGCCGCGCTCGGCGCAACGCCGCACGACGTGTTCGTGAGCTGGTTGCCCCTCTACCACGACATGGGACTGATCGGTGGCTGGATGGGAAGCCTGTACTACGGCTTCCCCCTGGTGCTCATGTCCCCGCTCGATTTTCTCGCGCGCCCGGAACGCTGGCTTCGGGCGATCCACCGTCACCGCGGGACCCTGTCGGGTGGACCGAACTTCGCCTACGAGCTGTGCGTTCGGCGCGTGGAGTCGGATCAGATCGAAGGACTCGATCTCTCGAGCTGGCGAATTGCGTTCAACGGGGCCGAGCCGGTCAACCCGGACACCATGGCGCGGTTTGCGGAGAAATTCGCGCCGTGCGGATTCGCGAAAGAAGCGATGACCCCCGTGTACGGGCTCGCGGAAGCGACCCTGGGGGTGGCATTCACACCCGTCGGGAGGGGGCCTCGAGTGGAGACGGTCGACGCCGAGGCAATCGCGCGCGGCGCCCGGGCGGTTCCGCTTGTGGATGGATCGACCGGGCACGTTCGCCGCTTCGTCTCGTGCGGGCCTCCGATCCCGGGTTTCGAAGTCCGGATCGTCGACGAGCGCGGGACCGAACTCCGAGAGCGCGCGGAGGGGGCTATCGAGTTTCGCGGGCCGTCGACGACGGCGGGCTACTTCCGCAATGCTGCCGCGAGTCTCGCCCTGTTCGACAGCGATTGGCTGCGTTCGGGTGATCGGGGCTACGTCGCCGGCGGCGAGCTCTACGTCACGGGACGGGACAAGGATCTCATCGTCCGTGCCGGACGCAATCTCTATCCTTACGATCTCGAGGCCGCGGTCGGTGATGTCGAGGGGATACGCAAGGGCTGCGTCGCGGTCTTCGCATCACCGGATCCGGATGCGGGGACAGAACGACTGGTGGTGGTCGCCGAAACGCGCGAGCACGACTCCGAGCGCAGGCGCGAAATCGAGGATGCGATCACGCGCACGGCCGCAGTGCTGCTTGGCGGGGGCCCCGACGAGATCGTGCTGGCGCCGCCGCACAGCGTCCTCAAGACTTCGAGCGGAAAGATTCGGCGGACCGCGGTTCGTGAACTGTTCGAGAGCGGCGCGCTTCGCCGCGGCGCAGGCTCGGTCCGGGTTCAGGTGGTCCGACTCGCCCTCGCCGCGGCCCGCGGGACGGTGCGCTCGTGGGCGCTGCGGGCGGCGCGCGCCGCCTATGCGATCCATGCCGGCATCGTGGTTGGCGCGACGTTTGCGCTCGCGTGGCCGGCCGTCGTCGTGCTGCCCGGTAGTGCGCAGGCGCGCTGGCGCCGCGGACGCATGCTCGCGCGTGCTGCGTTCAGCGCACTCGGTATCCGGATTCGGATCAGCGGCGAATCGAATCTCGATGGTGCCCGGCGCTTCGTGCTCGTCGCGAACCATGCGAGCTATCTCGACGGGCCGCTGCTCTTTGCGGCGCTGCCCGTGCCGGTCGGCTACGTGGTCAAGGGCGAGCTGGAGGCGAACCGGATTCTGGCGCCGCTGTTGCGGGCGCTCGGGGCGCAGTTCGTCCAGCGACTGGATCACGAACGCAGCGTGGCGGAAGTCGAATCGCTGGTATCGCAACTGAGACATGGTCGCGCGCTGGGGTTCTTTCCCGAAGGGACCCTGCACCGCATGCCGGGACTGTTGCCGTTCCGGCTCGGGGCGTTCTCCGTTGCGGTCGACGGGGCGGCGAGCGTCATCCCCGTCACCATTGCCGGTTCGCGCTCGGCATTGCGTGACGGGCAGTGGATTCCGCGTCCCGGGGCGGTCTCGATCCGGATTGCATCCCCCATCGGTCCGCCGGCGGCATCGCAGACGGAGTCCCGTGACGGCTCGCGTCAGGAGCCTGGGGAAGAATTCGACGAGGAGACCGATGATCATCGACGTGGGTCGGCGCGCGCGATCCCGAGCTTCGAGGCTCCCGACGGGTCGCGCTGGGAACGCGCCGTGAAGCTCCGTGACGCGGCCAGATCGGTCATCCTTGCGCAGTGCGGCGAGCCCGATCTCGGTGCTCGGCACGATGTGCTGGATGCGTTGCGAAGGCGCAAGCGAGAGGGGGAAGAGGGGTGAGCGGGAAGTCGGTGTCACCGCCGACCGGGGGTTCGGATGCAGTGATCGCCGGCACGGAGAGCTTCGGAGTTCGGGGGGACACGAGCGTGCCGAGCTCGGGAATCGACGGCGTCCTCGTCGACCGAATTGCGGACTGGCTGATGTCGAGCGCGCTGGGCCGCACCGGCGTCGACGCGATATTCGAAGGGTGCTGCCAGCGACTGCACGCCGCGGGGGTTCCGCTGGTGCGTGCGCTGACCGCGTTCCGCACACTGCATCCGCTGTTCGGATCGGTCAATCTCGTGTGGAGGCTCAACCACGGGGTCGACCGCAGTCCGATTCTGCATGAGCAGTCGTTCTCCACCGACGAGTGGCGCCGGAGCCCGATGCATTACCTTCTCCGCCACCGGATCCCGTACCTGCGGCGCCGTCTCGCGGGTCCGCACGCCATCGTGGACTTTCCCGTACTGGAAGACTTGCGCGATGGCGGCGTCACCGACTACCTCTGCTACCAGGCGCCGTTCGCGACCGAGGCGGAACCCGGCCCCGACGCCCACGGCATCCTGGGATCGTGGGCAACCGATCGGCCAAGCGGCTTCACAGACGAGGATCTGCGCGTCTTCGCGCGGATTCAGCGTCGCTACGCCGTCACCTGCAAGGTCCAGATTCAGGATCGAATCACCCGCAACGTGCTGGAGACCTACCTCGGTTCGGATGCAGGTTCACGGGTCCTGCAGGGCCAGATACGGCGTGGCGACGGCGAGCGGATTCACGCAGTCATCTGGTACAGCGACATGCGCGACTCGACGCGGCTCACCGATCGCCTCGGCCCCCGCGCATTCATCGAGCTGCTCAACCTGTACTTCGAGTGCACCGCCGGCGCGGTCATCGCGGGCGGCGGCGAGGTGCTCCGATTCGTCGGCGATGCGGTGCTCGCGATCTTCCCGATTCGCGAGGGTGGCGACGATGCGCGCAATGCGGCCGAACGTGCTCTGGCCGCCGCGCGGGAGGCGGAGCAACGGCTCTCGCGCACGAACCGGCGGCTGGCCGAGACCGGGAACGTTTCCATCGAATTCGGCCTCGGCCTGCACGTGGGTGACGTCATGTACGGAAACATCGGGGTGCCGGAGCGGCTTGAATTCTCGGTGATCGGTCCCGCCGCCAACGAAGTGGCGCGTATCGAGGATCTGACCAAGGAGCTCGGGCGAAGGGTGCTGCTGAGCGCGGCGTTCGCGCAAGCCGCGGGCGCGCAATGCGAGTCGCTGGGCGCGCACCGGCTGCGCGGCGTCGGGGTACCGGTGGAGGTGTTCGCGCCGTGCTGAATGTTCCGGTGGAAGCCCGCGACGGGTGTCGCGGGCTTTGCGGAACGTACTTCCTGGAGGTTCGGGGTGCGCCGGCGTCCTTATTTCGCCATCCAGGTGACCATGCGGGCCGACGTGCTCTCGCGGTGGTCCGCCCAGAACGCCGAGTCGTTGATGAAGTAGTTCTGCGTGTTCTGGGGGGCGGTCGGCAGGTGGGGCAGGATGTCCGGGTTCACGAACTTTTCCGCACCCTTCACCATCGGGCCGTAGGCGATGTAGTTGGTCTGGTCACCCTGGCGGTCGGGGCGCGACGCGTACGCGAGGAACTTCCAGGCGAGATCCAGTTCGGGATGGTCCTTCGGCACGAACCAGTAGTCGAAGTCGAGGGACTGGCCGTCCCATACGATCGCAAAGGGCTGGCCGTCGTCCACCATCGCATTGTAGAAGCGGCCGTTCCAGCCCGAGGTCATCACCACCTCCTTGTCGGCGAGGAGCTGCGGGGCCTGGGCGCCGGTCTCCCAGTAGATCAGGTGATCCTTGATCTCGTCCATCTTGGCGAACGCGCGATCGATGCCGCCCTCGGATCGCAGCACGTCGTAGACCTCGCCCGGTGGGACACCGTCGGCGATGAGCGCGAACTCCAGGGTGCTCTGCACCTTGTTGGCCCTGAGGGCACGCTTACCGGGGTACTTCTCGACGTTCCAGAAATCCGCCCAGTTCTTCGGTGGGTCGTCCGGGAACACGTCGGTGCGATAGGCGAAGACGGTGCCGTAGGCGATGGTCCCGATTCCGCATTCGGTCGTGCCGCCCGGCAGGAAGTCGTCGGGGGTCATCCCCATCGCCTCCCAGTCGATCGGCTCGAGCAGTCCCTCGTCGCATCCCGCCACCGCCACCGCGACCGACCCGTCGTATATGTGGGCCTTGTAGTTGCCGGTCTCCACCACAGCTCGAAGGATGGCGATGCTGCCGTCCCATTCGTCCTCCAGAATGGTCAGGCCGGTCTCCTTCATGAAGGGCTCGTAGTAGGCCTTGCGCTGGCTCATGCTGTACGAGCCGCCCCAGGATACGATCGTGATCTCCTGGGCGATCGACGTTTGCGGCGCGGAGGCCGCGAGCATGGCGGCGGCCGCAGTGGCCGCCAACGTACGTTTGATTGTCGTCATCCTTGGTCTCCTATTGATGTTCACCGGCAGGATGTCTCCCGTCGGAGCTTCGGGCCTGGCCCATTCATGCGGAGGTTGGAACCGGATTTCGCAACGCCGCGACAAAGACCAGTCCTCCGCACGAGGGCGGTTCCCCGGCCGATATTGACGGAATTCGTCCACTGGAGAAAGGGCAATCGTCGAACTTTGCCCTCCCTGGCTCGACCGATGTGCAGCAGGGTCCGAACGTCGGCACCGGCACGAAATCCGGTCCAAATGTGGCGGTGAGGCGTTGCCGAGCCGGCGACGGGCATCGTGCGGGGCTGCGTCGCGCGGACCGGGCAAGGGACCGGATGTCGGGATGGAGCGTGCACCCGGCGGGTCCGGGCCGACGTATCATGCTCGAAGCCAATCGCACTGCCGGTCGCCTGTCCTTCGATGATGCGTGCCGTCGCAATTGCCGTCGTGGTTCTCCTTGCGGTGCTGCTGGTCGTGCGCGAGAAGCTCCACGACAGGTCCCCGACCGTACTGCGCGACATCCCGGACGAGATCGACCGCAGCGCCCGGTACCGCTTCAACCTCCCACCCAGTGGATTCGAGGATGGTCATCTTCTCTTCGATACGCTCAAGAATGAAAAGCTGCAGCACCCTCCCTACATCGCACTCGGCATCTATGCGTACCGGCGTTACCTCACGCTGCCGAAGGCCGAGCGCGCGGCGATCCGTGCCGGCATCGAAGCTTCCGTGTGGACCGTCGAGCGCTGGATCGAGGCTCTCGAAGCGCAATCGCCGGGGTTCCTGTGCGTCGGCGAGTCGCACCAGGACAGCTATCGCGACTTCATGGCCCGCCGCCTGTTCAGCGCCTATGCGGTCGATCGGCTCTATCTCGAGGCCACGGACGGTACCGTGCCGTGGCTCGAGCTGAGGAGCGACATCGGGGAGCGCGACGTCGACCTGCTGCGCGCCGACATCGCCGACGTGATTCGAGCCGTCGTGGAGCGCAACCCCGAGGTCGATATTCGCGGGGCCGAGGAAACCGCGTCACAACGTCGGGCGCGGAGATCGGCGGGTGCCGGTGCCCGCGACGACTCGATCTACCGCAATGTGGTCGACAGCTACGTTCGGGGCGAACGCCACGCCGCGATCCTCGGCGCGCTGCACTGTACCAGCGGACACGGCTGGCTGTACTCGCAACTCGGCAAGAAGGACTCGCCGCTCGCGGCCGACGAACGACTCAATCTCGCGGTGATGAGCGTGCACAAGGATCTTCTCACCCGCGAGTTCGTGCGCTTTCTGCGCTCGCTGGATCTCGCAGGCGACGATCTGGTCCTGGTCGACACGGCGGCGCTCGATGCCCGCGTCCACCGCTGGTTCCTCGACCTCACGCGCCGTTTCCTCGACTACCGGACAGTCGTTCTGTTCACCGGCCGCAAGTCGTAAGCCGAGCGCGGGCCGCCGGGAGACTTGTCCGGAGGCGATCCGGTTCACGCGGACGCGGAGCTCGTGTGCGCCGGCGTCTGCGCGCACCACCACGCCCGCGGCCGGTTGGCCATCGGACACTCTGCTGGAGACATGGTGACCACGGCGTCCGCGGTCGCTGCAATGGTGAATATCGTGTCGGTTGCCGCGGTGATGGCGAGTTTCGCCAGGGTGATTTCACGCTGGATTTTAGCCCGGATAGCGAGAGTAGCCGGAGGACGGGTCTGACTGGCAGAAGGAGGTGCCCGGGAGTTGCGCTCAACACCCGGGGTGAGGAGGAGTGTCAGCGACTGGAGAGTGGGAGGG
>JAJDUQ010000218.1 GCA_022826505.1 Gammaproteobacteria bacterium | reverse complement strand
CTCCTGGATACTCGCCTGGCTGGGAATCTATTGCGCCTTCACACCGGGAGTCCGAGTGGCCGACAACGCCACGCTCCGCCTCGATTCGAACAACGAACCTCAACCGGATGCGTTGCTGCGCATCGAGCCGGAGGCAGGGGGGCGCTCCCGTCTGAGCGACGATGACTATATCGAGGGCGCCCCGGAGCTGATCGTCGAGGTTGCGAGCAGCAGCGCCGCATACGACCTGCACGAGAAGCTGCGCGCCTATCTTCGCAACGGTGTCCGGGAGTACGTGGTGTGGCGCGTACATGACGGAGCATTGGACTGGTTCGTGCTGAAGGATGGCGACTATGTGCCGCTTGCGCCGGATGCGGCCGGCGGCGTCATCGAAAGCCGGGTCTTTCCCGGTCTGTGCCTCGCCGTCGATGCGTTGCTGGCCGGCGATGTGGCGCGGGTGCTGACCGAGCAGCAGGCCGGCATCGGGACACCGGGGCACGCCGAGTTCATCGCCGCGGTGGCGGTGGACCGAGCCGGGACCGGATGACGGCGGGGCCGCCGCAACGCGAGGAGGGGTCCGATCCGAAACCCTCCTCGCCGTCGTTCATGCGACCCGGTGCTCGTCCAGGAACTCCAGCACGTTTCGGTTGAACACCTCCGGGAACTCGATATTGACGAGGTGGCCCGCCTCGGGGATCACGATGAGCCGTGCATCCGGAATCTCCGCCGCCATGCGTTCGCCGACGGCAGGCACGGCAAGCGAGTCGCCGCCGCCGAAGACGAGCAGGACGGGCGTCGCGATGTCGGGGAGCGAGGCGGCGCGGTCGTAGAGCGTGCTCGCCTCGATTGCCTTGATGTACGACTCCTTGTGCAGCATCGTCATGCTGTCGACGAGACGCTGGAAGTGGGCGTCGGTCGCCCGCGGGCCGACGAGCGTCTTCGCCACCACCGGCGCGATGTCCTTCGGCTCCTTGCCGGCGAGGAGCGGCGCCTTGCGCAGCCGGACGAACTCCGCGCGCTTCTCGGGGGTGAGCGCCGCGTCGAAGCCCGGGAAGGTCGCGCAGAGGACGAGGGTCGCGACCCGGTCGGGGTAGCGCGGGTAGAAGTCCTGGAGGATGCGCCCTCCCATCGAGAGCCCCACGAGATGCGCGCGTTCGACCTCCAGGTGGTCGAGCAGCCGGGCGAGATCGTGGGAGAAGTCGGCGAAGTCGAGCGGCCCTTCGTAGTCGTCGGAGAGTCCGTAGCCCCGGGCGTCCCACGAGACGGCGCGAAAGCCGCGGTCGGCGAATGACGGTAGCTGGTCGTGCCAGTTCGTCCGATTGCCCCCGATACCGTGCAGAAAGACGACGACCGGTCCCTCGCCGGCGGTGTCGTATGCGATTCCGGGAGCGCCGGGAACGCGCTCGGTGGTGATGGTGGTCATGGCACCGACTCCCTGGTTGCGAAGGTGGACCGGCCCGCGCGCATGTTACCCGCGGCGGGTCACTCGTAGCGCACGAGGCGCGAGAGCGGGTCGATGATCAGCTTCTCGCCCGCAAAGAAGATGACGACGATTGCGAGGCAGGTCGCGAACACCATGGCGGCGTCGGCGGTGATCTGAGCCTGGAGCATGAGATAGCCGAGACCGCTGTCGGCACCGAAGAGCTCCGCGACGAGCGCAATTTTCCATCCCACCCCGTAGGCGATGCGTACTGCGGCCATGACGTAGGGCGCGAGCAGTGGCAGTACCACACGGCGCAGTGTTCGCGGCCGTGATCGGGTGAAGCTGCGCGCCATCTCGACGAGCTCGGCGTCGAGCGCACGCAGGCCCTCGGCGACGTTGATGAGGCAGAACGGCGTCAGGATCATCACCTGGACGAACATTACCGAGAAGTTCGAAACGTCGAACCAGATGACGGCGAGGATCGCCCATCCAACGGAGGGGAAGGAGTTGAGCAGCGGCTGGACCCGTCGCTCGACCGCCCACTCCAGCACCGGGACGAGCCGGGCGGCGAGGGCAAGAGCAGTGCCGATGGCCGTCGCCATGACCACCGATCCCACCACCCGCGCCGCACTGAGGGCGGTCTCGCCGATGAATGCGGGGTCGGTAAAGAGTGCGGCCAGTCGGCTCCCGACCGCCACGGGACTTGGGAGCACGTAGTCGGGAAAGCGCGTCGACAGCACCCACCATCCCAGCACGACGAGCACCACCGTCCCCTCACCGATGAGTCGCCCGGCGAGCCGGGATCCTCTGCTTCCGCCGGAACGTCTCATTCGGCTGGCCCCACGGTCATCAGGTTTCGAAGGGCTGGCTCGGGTCCAGGCCGATGAAGCGGGTTTTCCGCGTTTCCGGGAACGACGTCGTGAACTCGGTGGCCCTCACTCACGCGAGTGCGGGAGCCCGGTCGTCGGGGATGTCCATCGGGCCATGTGGTTGCAACGCCTCGATGCACGTTCACGGCACGTCGTAGTGCGTGGAGAGCCGCGCCTGAAGCGGAGCGAACACGAAGCGGTCCATCGAGTACACGAAGGCAATGATGAGGACGATGACGACAAGGATGAGCGTCGTGTCGAACTCCTGGCGAGCGAGGTTGAACAGGTACCCGAAGCCGGCATTGCCGCCAAACAGCTCGGCGGTGAGCGCGACCTTCCACGCGACTCCAAAGCTCAGGCGAAGGGTGGCGAACGCGAACGGCAACAGCGACGGCGCCACCACCAGCAGCATCTCGCGCGGCCGGCGCCGCCCGAAGCTGCGCGCCATCTCGAGCAGCTCGGGATCGAGCGCATCGAGCCCTGCCCGCATGTTGACGAGAGCGAACGGGGTCAGCACCGCGGCGATCGCGAACACCACGGTGACGTGGTCGAGTCCGAACCAGATCACCGCCAGCAGCGTCCATCCGATGCCGGAGAACGAGTTGAGGAACGGCCCGATGCGTCCGTGCACGAGATGGACGAACACCGGGACGTAGTGGGCGAGGAACGCGAGTGCGGTGCCGAGCACGAACGCGGCGGCGAGGGCGGCGAAGATATGCCCGATCGATACCGCCATGTGCCGCAGGGAGTGGATGTCGGTGACGAATGCACCGACGCCGCGTGCCACCTCCCATGGCCCGGGCAGCAGGTAGTCGGGGACCTGCGATGCGTAGGCGGCCCACACCGCGACGAAGGCGATCGCCGCTGCGTGGGCCGTCCAGCGTTTCGCGCGCGGAGAGGACTCGGCCGCAAGCACGGGCGGGCGCTATGGCGTTCCGGTGCCGGGAATCACTCGCGAATCGCGTGCTCCCAGATGACGTCGCCCGCGTTCGGATACTCCTGGAGAATCCCCATCTCCGTCGAGAACTCCCACACCTTCTGCATCGCGAGGATGTCTCCGTCGGAGACCGCGGCGGGAATTTGCGAGAACGTCGCGAACCACTCCCGGAAGAAATCCGGGTCGATGTCCTTTGCCTTGCCGACCGCGGTGAAGACCTCGTCGGGATTGTCGAGCGCGTACTGGACCGAGGCCTTGAACAGTCGGGTGAACGCCTTGAATGCTTCAGGGCGCTCCTCGAGCTTGTCCGGATAGCCGACGTAGACTGCGGCGACGGTGGGCATGCCGAAGATCTCGACGTTGATCTTCGCGGCCGGGACCACCGATCGGAACTCGCCGCTCTTCATTGCCTTGTAGGCCTGCGCGTGGATGAGGGTGCCCGCATCGATCTGGTCGGACGAGAGGGCGGCCGGAATCGTGGGCGCCGGCACCTGCACCCACTCCGAGTCGCCGCCCTGGAAGCTCACGTTGTGACCGTACTTCTTCCAGAGCGCGATACGCACCAGGGTGATTCCAGTGGAATTGAGCGAGTAGACGCCAATCTTCTTCCCTTTCAGATCGTCGGCGCTCTGGATGGGGCTGTCCTTCCTGACCCAGATGTCGCCGCCGTGCTCCTTGTTGTGGGAGCGAAGCCCCGTCGCGAGGACCTTCAGGTCGAGTCCCTTCGATTTCGCTCTCGGAATCGCCATCACCGCAGTCTGGACGACGTCGTACTTCTTCGTCACCGTCGACTGGATGAGGGCGGGAATCGCAAGTCCCTTGGCTTCGATTCGGATGCCCGGCTCGGAGACCTTGCCGTTGTTGATGGCCCAGAAGGCCGCATCGTGAGACGGGTCCAGCAGGTGGGCGACGGTGATGGTTTCTTCGGCGTAGGCGTGGCCTGCGACTGCGAGTGCCGCGAGCGCGGCGGTCAGAGCTTTCCTGAGCACGGTTCGACTCCTGTGGTTGGGTGTGCCGGGGGGTGGATGCGTGGAAATTCGATGGCGGTGGCGGGGCTGCTGCGAGTCAGGCCGCCGTGGCCTGATTCACGGTCGATTCCTCGACTTCGGTTTCGAGCATCCTGAATCGTGCGTGAAGGCGATCGCGATGCGCACGCAGTTCCGGGCTTGCGTCGAGATCGCGCGGCCGGGGTTCGGCAATCCGAATCGTCTGGAGCACGCGGGTCGGCTTGCCCGACAGGAGCAGCACCCGGTCCGCGAGCACGAGCGCCTCGTCGACATCGTGGGTGACGAACACGATGGTTTTCTTCGTGCGCTGCCAGATCGCGACGATCTCGTCGCGCATGCGCCTGCGGGTGTTGAGGTCGAGTGCGGAGAACGGCTCGTCCATCAGAATGATGCGCGGTTCGACTGACAATGCGCGTGCAATCGCGACCCGTTGCCGTTCGCCACCGGAGAGGGCGCGCGGGTATTTCCGGAGATCGGCTCCGAGCCCGACCAGATCGAGCAGCTCGCGTGCCCGAGCCTCCATTTCCCGTTTCGTCATCCGGTCGAAGCGGAGCTGCATCCCGAGCACGACGTTGCCGACAGCGTCGCGCCACGGAACGAGCCGCGGCGACTGGAACACATACGCGAGGTGATGCCAGGCATCACGAGGCGGGCGGCCGAGCACTTCGACGCCTCCCGCGTCGACTTCCAGAAGATCGCCGATGACCCGCAGCGAAGTCGACTTTCCGCACCCGGATGGTCCGAGAATGCACAGGAACTCGCCGTCGCGGACATCGAAATCGAGCGACTCGTAGATGGTCTGGCCGCCAAGCTCGAGACCGAGCCCGCGGCACCGGATGGCATAGTCGGACACTCGGAATCCGCCGATACCGCACGCGTCGTGCGGGCCGGGAACCTTACGGGCCGCGCGCCGCGATTGGCAAGGGCGGGGATTTGCGCTCGATCCTCGTGGGTCTGTCGTGCGCACAAGATCAGGCGGTCCGGATCGTGTCCGGCTTTGGCATGACGGGCCGGATCGGTCCCGCGACACGGCAAGATGGGTTAGATTGCGGCAAGCCCGCACATATCCGCGACTCACGGCCGTGGATCTGCCGGTATGGGCCGCGATGAACGCGGTCGGGTTGCGCGGCGTACCGTCGGGTACGCTTGCGCGCCCTGCATCGCGTTCGCCTTGTCGATACCGGCGTCTCCGCGTCCTCGCTTTGCGAGTCGGTGAGACACGCGCGCTGGATTGATTCGCTTCGCTACCTCGATTCCCCTGGAGATCGCATGTCGACAAACCGTCGCCGGGAGCCGCGATGAGCAGCGTCGTCGCCGCTGGTCACGCGCTGACTGTTTCCGTGGCGGAGGACGTGCTCCGCGAAGGTGGCAACGCGTACGATGCGGTCATCGCGGCGCTCGCGACCACGTTCGTGGCCGAGCCGGTCCTTTCGTCGCCGGGTGGTGGCGGTTTCCTGCTCGCAGCTCCGGTCGGACAGCCGCCCCGGGTCTACGACTTCTTCGTGCAGACTCCGCGCGAGCGCCGGTCTGGCGAAGACGTCGAGTTCTATCCGGCGGTGGCCGACTTCGGCCCCACGACGCAGGAGTTTCACATCGGACGGGGCACGGTCGCCACGCCCGGAGTGATTCGGGGGATCGCCGAGGTTCACGCGGACCTCGCGACGGTGCCGCTGCGTGAGCTCCTTGCGCCGGCATGCCGGCACGCGACCGTGGGGGTCGAAGTAAGCGAGATGCAGGCGTATCTGCAGGACGTGGTGGCAGCAATCATCAATGCGAACGAGGCGTCCCGTTCGATCTTCGCGAGCGTCGAGGCACAGGACAGACTGGCGCGGGCGGGCGAACGTTCGGCAAATCCCATGCTGGCCGATGCCCTCGAAGCGATTGCCATCGAGGGCGCGGATCTCTTCTATCGGGGAGAGATCGGCGCATCGCTCGCGTCCGACATGACGGCAGGCGGGCATCTCACATCGGCGGACCTTGCGCACTACCGGGTGGAGAAGCGTGCGCCGCTCTCGATGGAGTATCGTGGAGCGCGAGTCCTCACCAATCCGCCGCCGTCGTCCGGTGGAACCCTGATTGGTTTCGGCCTCGACATGCTCCGCACGCACGATCTCGGCACTGCCTCGTTCGGCTCCACTGCTCACGTTGGCCTGCTCGCAGCGGCGATGGAGGCGTCGTCGTCAGCCCGCATCGCACACACCATCGAAGCGTTGGCCTCTCTCGATCCGGCCTCCGTCGCCCAATGGCGCGAGCAGGTCGCGTGGCGCATGCGTGCGTTCGGGGGGACTACCCACGTGAGCGTCATCGATGCGGCCGGCAACATCGCGAGCGCGACGGTCTCCAATGGCGAAGGTTCGAGCTACGTGATTCCCGGAACCGGCATCGTCATGAACAACATGCTGGGAGAGGACGATCTCAACCCGGACGGGTTCCATCGGTGGACCCCCGACGAGCGAATGACTTCGATGATGGCGCCGACCGCGCTCGCGTGGCGGGACGGCCGTCGGATTGCGACCGGTTCCGGCGGTTCGAACCGCATCCGTACCGCGTTGCTTCAGGTGCTCGTCAACCTGGTGGACTTCACGATGGACGTGGAAGATGCGGTTTCCTCTCCGCGCATCCACCTCGAGAATTCGTTCCTGAGCGTCGAAGGAGAGTTCGACGCCGAGCGCATCGCACCGGTACTGGAAGCGTGGCCGGATCATCAGATCTGGGACGCGTCGAACATGTTCTTCGGCGGTGCGCATACCGTTGCATCCGGTCCGCGCGGCGTCGAGGGAGCGGGAGATCCGAGGCGGGACGGTGCGTGCGCAATCATCCCCTGAGTGCACACGAACGTTCGGCCCCGGTGCCGGAATCGGGGGTCGAAGTTGCGCGTGATCGGTTGCGTCCCGGGAGCGCGCACGGTGCGTGGCCGGGTCGGTCGTCGTCGGCGAACGTGACGGTCCAGTCGAGCCGAGGGTGCATTGCATCCACGTTCGGGTGCGCCGACGTCACCGGTCCGCGAGGCGCCGACCTCGCTCGCGCGCTTCGAAGTCCGCTCGCAGTGTCTCGATGACCACGTTGGTGTGGACGCCGGGTGGAAAGGCTCGATCGAAGCCCATTTCGATGAATCGGCGTTCGACGTCCGGCCATGGCTGTTTGCCGACGACGAGATTTCCGCCGACGTAGAGCAGGATCTCGTCGAGTCCGGCTTCGATGCACAGGTCGCGAAACCCTCGGCAGTCGAGCTCTCCCTGACCGTACAGCGACGAGACCATGATTCCGTCCGCCGCGGTTTCGATGGCGGCTTTGACGAACTCTTCCGCCGGTGTCAGCGCGCCGAGCGACACTACCTTGTACCCAGCCTTCTCCAGGACCATTCCCAGAATCCGGTTACCGACGATATGCGTGTCGGCGCCGATTACACCCGTCACCAGCGTTCTTCGCATGGTCATCATCCTGGTGCTCCACACGTCTCGCAGCCGACTGCGACCCCGGTTCCCGCCCCCGACTGTCAATCCGATGGTTCGAATTCTCCGCCGTCGACGGTGACGCCCTCGGCGGCGACCCGCCGGGCGATGACGCCTTGGCGTAGACTCGGGTGGAGGAGTGACAAAATAATCGATCCGGAGCGGTCTCGTCGTGGAGATCGCGCACAGGCGCGGGTCCGGGATGCCGGATGGAACCTCGGCGAGTTCGAGGGAAGCGCGCCGGTGGCAATGGCGCGGCGCCGTGCCCGACTCGGCGGCGAGATGACGTGTCCGAGGGCCGGCCGCTCCATGGAGGATGTTCGAGTGAACGTCTTGTTGATCGATTTCGGCAGCACGTACACGAAGCTCCGGGCGGTCGGGACGGACCCTCCACGGGTACTGGCCTCGGCTCAGGGTCCTTCCACGGTGGAGACCGATGTGACCGTGGGAATGGATCGCGCGGTTGCCGATCTCGAGCGACGCCTGGGTCGGCGATTCGCGTTCGACGTTCGGCTTGCCTGCAGCAGCGCGGCCGGCGGGCTACGCATGGTGGCGGTAGGCCTTGTGCGCGAACTGACGCTCGAGGCGGCGCGTCAGGCGGCGCTCGGTGCCGGCGCAAGGCTCGTGGGCAGCTTCGCGCAGCGACTCACGCGCGCCGACGTGAAGGCCATCTCGGACTGCATGCCCGATATCGTTTTGCTCGCGGGCGGCACTGATGGCGGCAACAGCGAGGTCATCGTCGCCAATGCCCACGTTCTCGCCGAATCACCCCTCGACTGCCCGGTGGTCGTCGCAGGCAATCGTGCGGTGTCCGACGAGGTTGCGGGATGCCTCGTCGAGTCCGGCAAGCCCGCGATCGTGACGGAGAACGTCATGGCCGAGTTCGGCTCGCTCAACATCGAGCCGGCCCGCGAGGCGATTCGGAAGGTGTTCATCGAGCGCATCGTCCATGCCAAGGGCATCGACGCCGCCGAGGAGCGTTTCGACGAGGTGCTGATGCCCACACCCGTCGCGGTCATGGAAGGCGCGCGTCTGCTCGCGGAGGGCAGCGGGGAGTGCGCCGGGCTCGGACCGCTCGTCGTCGTGGATGTGGGGGGCGCCACCACGGATGTGCATTCCGTCACCGACGGAGAATCGGCGCAGGGTGGAGTGGTTCGAAGAGGCTTGCCGGAACCCTACGTGAAGCGGACCGTCGAGGGCGACCTGGGCGTGCGTCACAATGCACGGTCCATTCTGGAGGCCGCGGGGGTCGAACACATTGCCGCCTGCGCCGCACTCGCGCCCGAGCGGGTGGTTGCGATGGTCGACCGCTGCACGCGGGATGCGGCTCGTCTTCCGGAATTCGAGGAGGAGCGGCGTCTCGACGCGGCGCTTGCGCACGCCGCGACTCGTCTGGCCGTCAAGCGACATGCGGGCACGATCGAGACTGTCCATGCGGCGACGGGGCCGGTTGTCGTCCAGTATGGCAAGGACCTGGGCAACGCAGCGGCTCTCGTCGCCACCGGCGGGGTCTTCGCGCACGGCCTGGATCCCGCATTCGCCCTGGGCGGCGGACTTGCCCATCCCGACGATCCTCCGTCGTTGAGGCCCAGAAAGCCCGATCTTCTGCTGGATTCCGGCTATCTGCTGTACGCCGCCGGACTGCTCGGCTCGGTCGATTCCAGCGCAGCCGTGCAGCTTCTGCGAGACAACCTGATTGACCTGGGAGAACGGAGGAACGATGGCCGAAGCGTTGCAGCGTCTTGAGAATGCACCGCCGTTCGGAGCGGCGCGCATACCGGAGGACGAGTTTCTCGCCATGCGCCGTCGGAACCTGGCGCGCTGGCCCACCGGGGCGGAGGTCGATCTGGACGAGGCCGCCGAGTATCACCGCGGACTGCCTCCCCACAAGCGGCTTGGTGCCGTCATGCGAAAGGCGGCCGCGGAGCGCCGCTGCCTCACCCAGCCGCGTGGCGGGTTCGGCACCCTCGAGATGCAGACGGAGTTGATGGGCGCGCTCGAGCAGGACGGCTTCGCCGACGTCATTCCGACGACCACCGACAGCTACACCCGAAACGAACAGTGGCTGAATGCGCAACGCGGAATCGACGAGTCGACCCGCGCTGGACGCTCGATGCTCAACGGCTACCCCATGGTCAACTACGGGGTGGGTACGAGCCGTACGCTGATCGAGGCCATCGACCGACCGGCCATCATTCTGTCCGGCACCGCCATGCCGCGACTCACCTCGGAGATCGGGCTCGCGGCGGGTTACTCGGGCTACCTCGGCTCCGGCATCGCCTACACGGCGTCGTACACCAAGGAGGTCACCATCGAGGAGGGAATCCGCAACTACCAGTACCTCGATCGCCTGACGAGCCTGTATCAGGATCGTGGGGTCGAGCTTCACCGGCGCCAGCCGGGATTCCTGACCGGGACCAACATCCCGCCGTGCGTCGCCATTGCGATCGCGGTGCTCGACGCCCTGCTGGCCGCCGAGCAGGGTGTCCGCAACTATGGCCTGGAGCTCGGCCAGACGTTGCACCTCGTGCAGGATGCGGCGGCGCTGCATGTCTGCCGCGAGCTTGCCCAGGAGTACCTGGCGCGGTTCGGTCACCACGATGTCTTCACGCCGTCCATCTCGCTTCACTGGATGGGAGCATGGCCGCAGGACGAGGCGCAGGCGGCCACCCTGATTTCCTACGGAGGGACGCTGGCCGCAGTCGGCGGGGCGGCAAGCTGTACGACAAAGAGCACCCACGAAGCCATCGGAATTCCTACTCCCGACGCCAATGCGGAGGGACTTCGCATGACGCGCATGGCGATTTATCTGGCCCGCAACATTCGACTGAACGGGCTGGAGGAATACGAGCGCGAAGCCGATCTCATTCGCCGGGAGGTCCGACCCGTCGTCGACAGGGTGCTGGAGATGGGAGACGGCGACGCCGCCGTCGGCACGGTGCGCGCATTCGAGGCGGGTGTGCTCGATGTTCCGTGGTCGCCGAACCGGCAGGTTGCGAGCCGGGTGCTGCCGGCGCGCGATGTCGACGGATACCTGCGAATGTTCGATCCCGGCAATATGCCAATCCCTGGCGACGTGCTCCGATTTCACGAAGAGCGGCTCCGCAAGCGGGCCGAACGCGAGCAACGTCCGTACGACCACGAACTCGCGGTGACCAGCGTATACGAGATGTCACAGCCAATCGGCGATCTGCTCCCGTGCGTTGGGTCGGCTCATTGACCCGAGACGACGATCAACCCGTATGGTCGGGCTCGTCGGGCCGGTATCCGTGCACGAGGCCGCAACGCACGACAGGGTGCCCGCGTCGATGGAACGCACCGCCGTCGATGGAATCCGACGCCACCCGTGCGGCGGCCCGTTCAGCGAACAACGCAGGTTGTCACGGGAGCGCGCGGATAGCCGACCATCACAGCCTCGGCGGTGTGTCCGCCGCGGCTTCGCCGTGACCGAAGGTGAGGTCGCGTTGCGCCCGCATGGCCTGCTTCATGCTCTCAATGAACATGCCGGACGGCTCCAGTCGCGTCCGGTCCGTCTCGGCGGCGGCGTAGCTGCCGTCGCCGTTTCGGTTCACCGTCCAGACGTCGACACCGATACCCACGCCGGTGGACTGGTACTCGATGTTCATCTGCACGGTCCAGTACGCGGCGAAGATCGCCTCGCGCAGCGGTGGAAGGTGACCCGGATCGGGCCAGAACACGTCCCAGATGAATCGGATGAACGGATCGGCGTTGATCTTGCCCGAACCGGCCGTCACGTAGGGCAGGTTCTCGTCCAGACAGTAGATGGAGCCGTCGTAGTCCACGTGACACAGGCGGAGACCGTCGACAAACGGAATACACGCCAGGGAACAGGCCAGGGCGTTGTTCTCGGCGCCGGGAACGACGTACTTGGTCTTCTCGGCCATCTGAAGAGTCGGAGTGACCACGACCCGAACCGCCTGCTCGATGGCGGGCAGGTTCTCGGCGTAGGAATGGGTCTTGAGATCGGCGTGGTGGGTCTCGAACACCATCCGAATCTTCTGCCCGAGAGCCAGGGAGCCGCACGATGCGATCAGGCTGTCACCACCGATGGGTGAAATCTTCTGCGTCGGGAGTCCGACATGGCCGACAGTGACCTGTCGATCCGCGGCAACCGCCGCCCCGTCACTGGCCAGGATGCCGACGAGGACGGTCACTTGGCGCGAAACACGCTGTTTGCCGCGAATTCCGGGTACGCAGCGTAGATGCTGCGGAGCAGATTCGAGAACGATCGTCCCTTGACCCAGACAACGATTCGTTCGAGGAATTCGACGAGACGGGCGTCCGCGTCCCTTTCGAGCACAAGCACGGTTTTTCGACCGTACCCGGTGAGCGTGTAGTTCTTCCAGCTCCGTCCCGGACTCCATTGTCCACTGACATGACCCTCGTGCTCCATTCGGCGCAGATCGACGCAGATCGCGGCGTCGAACGGCCCGTAGTCGTAGGGGACGAACGAGTAGAAATGCGTTCCGATGGAGCTGCCCGCTTCCCGCCCGAACAGGAACAGCGATTTCTGAATCTGGACGGGGCTCATGGCTCCACCGGGAGACTTCGACAGCGTCAGCAAGAGCCAGTCCTGTCTTGATTGCATCGTGCGGTACCCCCTCTGTGTACGCTCCCCAGGGGCGGAACGTGCCGCTACGATGGCACTTGTCGGAGCCGTGCGAAAATCAGCCGAGTGCGCGGCCCGTGTAGGCGATGGGCGCTTCTGTCCGGGGATCCGAGGGCAGGGCGGTGGAAGACCGGAGCCCCCGGGACTCGCACTTCGATCCGCCATGCGAATCAGCGTTGCACCGACGGCACCCAGGCGGTGGTGCGCCCGCCGACCGTCAGATGCTCGACGGGCTCTCCACGCGACGTGGTTGCGTCTTCGCGTTTGCCCCAGCGTCGGTGGAACAGCCATGTGCGCGGATAGGATGCATCATCGGCGTTGACGCGAACCGCGCGATTGACGATGGAGGCGAGTCTGGTGCGCACTCGCCGTGCTTCCGCATCCGTCAGAGACGACGCTCGGCGACGAGGATCGATCCTGGCCTGGTAGAGCACTTCGTCGGCGATCCAGTTGCCCACGCCAGCCGCGAACGACTGGTCGAGGAGCAGCGACTTCACGTTGCCCGACCGGGCTCTGAGCATTTCGGAGAATCGTTTGGGCGGCGGCATCGCCAGCAGCGGGTCGAAGCCGAGCCGCGCGATGGGTGCCTCGCGCTCCGGATCGTTGCGCAGCAGGATGCGCCCGAGCCGGCGGCCGTCGGTCATCGCGAGCTCGCCGCCGTCGTCGAGCTGGATCCGGATCTTCACGAAACGCGGTGGCCAGAGCGTCGGGTCCTCGCGCGGTCCGGATTTGAGCTGCAGCGGCTCCGCCGCCGGTGTCTTGAACCCTCCGGTCATCCCGAAGTGGAACAGTGGATGCGGCGGCTCGGACAGTTCGAACCATAGCTGCTTTCCCCACCGCCGTGCCGCCTCGACTCGCTTGCCTTCGAGAGCGTGCCGCCACCGGCCCGACCCCATCGGATCGAAAACGATTGGGTCGTCATCGCACCACACTCGCTCGATTCGTCGACCTGCAACGACCGACTCCGCAAGTTTGCGACCTCGCTCGACCTCCGGCAGCTCCGGCACGTTCGACCCTCCTGCAGTGACCATGCAGGGAGAATGTTAGCCCGACTTCGCCAACTCGGCCCATTTGGAGATGATAACTCATTGATTTTCCGTGATCGGACCCCCAAAGGTCGGCACTACACGGCGCGACCGGGAGGACCCCCCACCGGGGCTTCAAGACAGCAGCTTCGGCGCGG
>JAJDUQ010000299.1 GCA_022826505.1 Gammaproteobacteria bacterium | reverse complement strand
CGTCTCGGCGCCGGCTCAACGCTTGGTGCTCATCGGGGGTGGGCATGACGTTCTCTCCTGCCTGCCTGTATTGTATGCAGACAGAATCCTGCCATATCCCAGCCTACTTTTCACAATCCCAAAAATCTGACGTGCACCCATTCCCGGCCACTGCTTTGTATCTCCCGCCCCCGGCTGGAATAATCGTCCGGATACGATGTTCGCGGCCGGACGAGCGGCGCGGATCGACGGGCGGAGCTGGCGGAGATGGGTCGACTGACCACCCACGTGCTGGACACGATGGCGGGCACGCCGGCCGCCGGTCTCGACATCGAGCTATGGACGGCGGGCGAGGGCGCACGGCGACTCAAGACGGTGACCACGAACGCCGACGGACGCGTTGATGCACCGCTCCTCGAAGGCGAGGCGCTCTGCGCCGGGCGCTACGAGCTGCGTTTTCATGCCGGCGCGTATCTTCGGACCCGGCACGGCATCCATGCGGATATTCTCTTCCTCGACGAGATTCCCGTCCGCTTCGGCATCGCCGACCCGGACCAGCACTGCCACGTCCCGTTGCTGCTCTCCGCTTACGGGTACTCGACCTACCGGGGAAGCTGAGCCGTGACGCGCAACGGCGTCCGCTTCGTCCGCCGCGGCCGGATCGTCGAGCGGGACGACTTTGCGCCGGCGGAGACACTGCTCGACCATCTCCGCATCCGGGAACGGGCCTTCGGCACCAAGGAAGGATGCGCGGAAGGCGACTGCGGCGCATGCACCGTCGCGCTCGGACGTCTCGACGGCGACGGCCACGTGGTCTACCAACCGGTGAACAGTTGCATCGTGCTGCTGGGCATGATCGACGGAGCCGAAGTCGTCACCGTGGAAGACCTCGCGTCCTCGAATGACGAACTCCACCCCGTGCAGCGAGCCATGGTCGACTTGCACGGATCGCAGTGCGGATTCTGCACTCCCGGAATCGTGATGAGTCTGTTCACCCTCTACCACACCGGGAAACGCGCGGATCGTGCCACTGTGAACGACTGGCTCGCGGGCAACCTCTGTCGATGCACCGGCTACCGCCCCATTGCGCACGCCGCGCTTGCGAGCTGCACCGGGGAGGCCGACGACGCCTTCGCGGAACGCGCCCCCCGGACCGCGGCGTTGCTCGCCGACCTCTCCGACCATACCGACCTTTTCACCGGTAACGGCGGCAGGTTCTTCGCCGCCCCTGCCAGCGAAGACGCGCTTGCGGCACTCTGTGCACGCCACCCCGACGCCACCATCGTCGCGGGTGCGACCGACGTGGGTCTGTGGATCACCAAGCAGCTCCGCGACCTCCCGCGCATCGTGCACACCGGGCGCGTCGACTCGCTGCACGAGGTCAGGGAGACCGACGACCGGGTCGAGATCGGTGGGGCCGCCACCTATGCCGAGGCCGAATCAGCGCTTGGCGGGATCGACCCGGACGTGGGCGAGATGCTGCGTCGCCTCGGCTCCAAGCAGGTGCGCGCCACCGGCACCGTCGGCGGCAATATCGCCAACGGCTCGCCGATCGGGGATTCGCCACCGGTGCTGATCGCGCTCGGTGCGACCATCGATCTGCGCCACGGCGACACACGCCGGACGCTGGCGCTCGAGGACTTCTTCCTCGACTACGGCCGCCAGGACCGCGCACCCGGCGAGATACTCACCCGCATCGTCGTGCCCAGGCTCGGCGAGTGCGAGCACTTCCGCTGCTACAAGATCTCCAAGCGCTTCGACCAGGACATCTCGGCGCTGCTCGGCGCGTTTCGGTTTCGCATCCGCCGGGGCCGGGTGGCGGAGGCCCGCATCGCCTGCGGCGGCATGGCCGCGATTCCGAAACGCGCGCAAGAAACCGAACGGGCAGTGACCGGTCTCCGCCTGCGGGACCCCGGCTCCTGGTCGGCCGCCGCGGCAGTCCTCGCGAACGACTTCTCACCCATCGACGATCATCGTGCGAGCGCCCGCTACCGCATGCGCGTGGCCCGCTCGCTCCTCGTGAAGGCCTTGACCGAGGTCGCCGGGGGACACACCACGCGGACACGAATCACCGGAATCCGCACCGGGGAGCACCGGGGCGGCGCGAGCCGAATGGAATCGACCAGCGGGACGCGCCGATCGACGCTCGCCCCGGAGTCGCCGCGATGAACCCCGCCGCCCGGAGCGAGCGGGCCAGAGACCGCACCGCAATCGCGTTCTCCAACTTCGGACACACCTGCACCCACATGTTCACGGTGCTCTACGCCACCGCGGTCCTGTATCTGCCACAGGTCTTCGACCTCCCCTACGGCGAATTGCTGAGTCTCTCCAGCCTCGGACTCATGCTGTTCGGGGTCGCCGCCCTGCCGGCCGGCTGGCTCGGCGACCGCTGGAGCCAGGTCGGCATGATGGTGATCTTCTTCGTGGGGATGGGCATCGGGGCCATCGTCACCGGCCTCGCCGATGGTCCGGACATGATCTTCATCGGACTGACCCTGATCGGGCTGTTCGCCGCGATCTACCATCCGGTCGGCATCGCGTGGATCGTGGCTTCGGCGCGCAAGCAGGGCATGAGCCTCGGCATCAACGGTGTATTCGGCAACGCCGGGAATTCCATCGCACCGGTGTTCGTCGGGGTGATGATCGATGACTTCTCGTGGCGGGCCGCCTTCGTGATTCCGGGAATCGTCGCGGTGCTGGCGGGGGTCGCGTTGTTCATCGCGTGGCGGCGCGGCTGGGTCGCCGATGCAAGGACGGACCGGGTGCCTGCGCCGGCGCGGGAGCCGGGTGACGCGGTCCGGGTATTCATCATCCTGACGCTGACCATGGCGTGCGCCGGGTTCGTGTACGCAGGCCTCACCAACACCATGCCGAAGATGTTCGAGATCGGGCTCGATGACGGCATGGCCACCAGCTATACGCAGATCGGCCTGCTGGTCGGCATCGTCTCCGGCGCCGCGTCGGTCGCCGGCATCCTGGGCGGCTGGCTCGCCGACCGGTTCTCCGCGCGCAGCATCTACCTCGTGTTCTGGATGCTTCAGGTGCCGCTGCTGTTCGTCATTGCGACGACGACCGGAGCGACGCTGCTCCTGGTCGCGCTGATGGTTCTGAGCTTCAACCTCTCGTTTACCGCCGCGGAGAACATGCTCGTCGCGCAGTACACCCCGACGCGGTGGCGCTCGCTCGCGTACGGGGCGAAGTTCGTGCTCGCACTCGGTGTGGCCGGACTGACGGTCATCTTCGCCGGCTGGGTCTTCGATACCACCGGCGACTTCAACCTGCTGTACATCTGGCTCGGCAGCGCCGCAATCGTCGCCGCCACCGCGGGAGCCCTGCTGCCCGGCAGGCGCAGGCCCGCACCACTGCCTGCCGGCGCCGACTGAGACAGGCGTTCGGGCCGACGTGGCAGGCGCGCCGAGGTTCCAGCACGATCACCTTGCCGGTCGCCGATCTGAAGGCACAGTGCTCCGGGGTACTCGCCGCAGTTCGCGCGGGAGAACGGATCGTCGCGATCCCGTCAATCGCATGTTGGTCCACCAGAGCATCCGAATGCGGGCGAGTCTCGTCACCCGCGACCCCCGGTCGGCGTGCTGCGACTCGTACCGCCTCGCTCGCATCTGGTAGCGGTCGCGATTTCCCCACTCAGACATCCAGCGCAAGCTCCCTGATCTTTCGCGTCAGGGTGTTGCGGCCCCAACCGAGCAGCCTGGCCGCTTCCTGGCGGCGACCGCCGGTTCGCGCGAGCGCGCACTTGATGAGGATCGACTCGAACCTCGGCAGCGCGTCGTCGAGCAATGCGCCGTCCCCCAACCCCAGTCGGCGCTCCGCCCAGCGGCGCAACGACGCTTCCCATTCGTCCACCAGGTCGTGGGCCTCGTCGCCGGCGCGGCGCAGCTCCGGCGGAAGATCTTCGGAATGAATTTCGTTCCCGGACGCCATCACCGTGAGCCAGCGGCAGGTGTTTTCGAGCTGGCGCACGTTGCCCGGCCAGTCGAGCGCCTCCAGGTAGCGAATCACCTCGGGCTTCAACGTCTTGGGTTCGACTCCGATTTCGCGCGCCGCCTGCTCCAGAAAGTGCGCCAGCAGCAGCGGGATGTCCTCGCGGCGTTCCCGCAATGCGGGTGAATGCACCCGGATGACATCGAGGCGATGGAAGAGATCCTCCCTGAACGTGCCGGCGCGTACCCGGGCTTCCAGGTCCTGATGCGTCGCCGCGATGATGCGCACGTCGACCCGAACCGGCATGTGCCCTCCGACGCGGTAGAACTCGCCGTCCGACAGCACTCGGAGCAGACGCGTCTGGAGATCGGCCGGCATGTCTCCGATTTCGTCGAGAAACAACGTGCCGCCGTCGGCCTGTTCGAAACGGCCGAGTCGCCGGGCCTGGGCGCCGGTGAAAGCGCCCCGTTCGTGGCCGAACAACTCCGATTCGAGCAACTCGCGGGGAATCGCGGCCGTGTTCAGGGCGATGAACGTTCCTGCCGACCGCGGGCTGTGGCGATGAAGCGCGCGCGCAACGAGCTCCTTGCCGCTGCCCGACTCGCCGGCGATCAGCACCGTGAGGTTGGACCGGCTCAGCCGACCGATCGCGCGGAACACCTCCTGCATCGCCGGTGCCGAGCCGATGATTCCTGGTGCCGACGCCGTCGCCTCTCCCGAGTCATGAACCGCATTGTGCCGGTTGTGGGCTACCGCCCGGGCGATCAGGGCGACCGCTTCGTCGGTGTCGAACGGCTTGGGCAGGTATTCGTATGCGCCGCCCCGGTAGGCCGACACGGCGCTGTCGAGATCCGAGTATGCGGTCATGACGACGACTGGAAGGTGCGGGTAGCGAGCCGTAATCTCGCCAAGCAGTACCAGTCCGTCGACGTCGGGCATGCGAATGTCGGAGATGATCGCATCCGGCTCGCGCTGCCTGAGCCGCGCCTGCACGCCGGTTCCGCCGTCAAACCCTACGACCGCAAACCCGGCGCGACCGAGAGCGCGTTCGAGGACCCACCGGATCGACCGGTCATCGTCGATGACCCAGACTTCGCCCGAGCCGCTCACGGCCTCATGCCTCACTCGCCGGAATCCATCGGGAGCAAAATGCTGAATGTCGTGTCGCCCGGACGGCTGGCGCACTCGACGATCCCTCCGTGCTCGTAGACGAGTGACTGCGCGATCGAAAGCCCCAGCCCTGCGCCTGCGTCGTGGCCGGACACCAGCGGGTAGAAGATGCTGTCGACAAGTTCGTCGGGGACGCCCGGCCCGTTGTCGGAAACGTCGATTCGGCACACGAGCCGGTGCTGGGTCGCTCCGATGTTGACCCGGCGTTGGACCCGGGTGCGCAGCACGATGCGGCCGGCGTCGCCCAGCGCGTGCACCGCGTTGCGTGCGATGTTCAGCATCGCCTGGATCAGGAGCTCCGGATCCGCGGTCAGATTCGGAATGCTCGGGTCGTAGTCGCGTCTCACGTCGATGCCCGCGGAGGTCTCCGCATCGACGAGGGCTCGAACCCGCTCCGTGACTTCATGGATGTTGACCGGCTGCATCCGCGGCGGGTGCCGTGTCCCGATCATCCGGTCCACGAGGTTCGTGAGGCGGTCCGCTTCGCGAATGATGACCCCTGTGTACTCGCGCAACGCGGCGTCCCGCAGTTCGCTCTCGAGCAGTTGCGCCGCACCTCTCAGCCCACCGAGAGGGTTCCTGATTTCGTGACCGAGCCGTCGAACCAGGTTTCGAACGTAGGCACTCTGAGTGAGCAGCCGCTCTTCGCGGGCGATCCGGTTGCGGCGGTCGAGCTGTATCAGCTCGACCAGAATTCCCGGTTCGCGGTGAGGTCCCGAGATTGGGGTCAGGGTGCAATCGACGATGTGGGTATGGCCGGCGTCGACCACGATTGGGAGGGCGCGTTCCGTCAGCGGCTCCGAGGTGTCGAGCACGCGATTGATGGCATCGGACAACTCGCCCGCGGTGACGAAGTCCGACAGCGGAGAACCGCGGGCGGCCTGGAGGCTGGTGTCGAGCAACGACTCCGCGGCGGCATTCATTCGTTCGATGATCGAGCCTTGCTCCAGCACCAGCACCGCGGTCGTCAGATGATCGATCAGTCCGATGCCGGGCCAGGAGGTCTCGGAACTGCGAGCGTGGGTTGGCGGCGTCGGTTGGCTTCCCGCCATGGCCGGCGCCGCGATGTGCGCCGGCTTCCGACCGTTGGATGATGACGCCGGGTCCGACGCCGGCCGGCGGCGAAGCGTTGCCGGCCGGCGTCGAGCATCCCCGGGATTGTCGAGCGTCGAATCGGTCAAAGGCTGTAGTACATGTCGAACTCCACCGGATGGGTGGTCATCAGGAAGCGGGTCACCTCCTCCTCCTTGAGCTCGATGTAGGCGTCGATGAAGTCGTCACTGAACACCCCGCCCGCCTTGAGGAAGTCGCGGTCTCCGTCGAGCGCTTCCAGAGCCTGCTCGAGGGTGTTGCACACGGTCTTGATGTTCGCCTCTTCCTCGGGCGGCAGATCGTAGAGATCCTTGTCCATCGGCTCGCCCGGGTCGATCCGGTTCTGGATGCCGTCGAGCCCGGCGAGCAGCATCGCCGAGAACGTCAGGTACGGGTTGCCGCTCGCATCGGGGAACCGTACCTCGATGCGGCGAGCCGCGGCGCTGCTGTGCGGTATCCGCACCGATGCGGAGCGGTTGCGCCCCGAGTAGGCGAGCAGGGTCGGTGCCTCGAACCCCTTCACCAGCCGCTTGTAGCTGTTGGTCCCGGAGTTGGTGAATGCGTTCAGCGCGCGCGCATGCTTGAAGATGCCGCCGATGTACCACAGAGCTTCCTGCGAGAGCCCCGCGTACTTGTTTCCGCCGAACAGGTTCTTGCCTTCCTTTTGCAGCGACTGATGACAGTGCATGCCGCTGCCGTTGTCGCCCACGAGAGGCTTGGGCATGAACGTCGCGGTCTTGCCGTAGGCATGGGCCACGTTGAACACGCAGTACTTGAGGATCTGGAGCTCGTCGGCCTTGCGGATGAGGCTCGCGAACTGGGTGCCGATCTCGCACTGACCGGCGGTGGCGACTTCGTGGTGGTGGACCTCGACGGTGAGTCCCATCTCCTCCATCGCGAGGCACATCGCACCGCGGAGATCGGAAAGCGAGTCGACGGGGGGAACCGGGAAGTAGCCGCCCTTCACGCCGGGGCGATGACCCATGTTCCCGTCCTCGAGCTCGAGCCCCTTGCTCCAGTCGGCCTCCTCGGAACGGATGCGGTAGGAGGCGCCGGACATGTTGTCGTCCCACGTCACCGAGTCGAAGATGAAGAATTCCGGCTCCGGACCGAAGAACACGTCATCGGCGGCCCCGGTGGACTGCATGTAGGCCATGGCACGTCCCGCGAGAGAGCGGGAACAACGCTCGTACCCGGTCATCGTCAACGGATCGAGCACGTTGCAGCGAAGGTTCAGGGTCGTCTCGTCGGTGAAGGGGTCGAGCACCGCGGAATCGGGGTCCGGCATGAGCACCATGTCCGATTCCTGAATGCCCTTCCAGCCGGCGATGGACGAGCCGTCGAACATCTTGCCGTCCTCGAACAACTCCTCGTCCACGATTTTCACGGGGAGGCTGACGTGCTGCTCCTTCCCACGGGTGTCGGTGAAGCGCAGGTCGACGAACTTCACGTCTTTCTCAGCAAGCGTTTTCAAAACGTCTTCGACGGACATTTCCGAGAGTCTCCTGTAATCGAATGGGTATGCGAATTCGTCGCGGCGAACTGTACAGACAGATCATCCGTTAGCAGATTGCGTGCCAGAAACGTGGGCCCGACGTTGTTCCAGCCGCAATACTTCACCGATTCGCGCCCACGGCCGTGAATCGGTGAAGTATTGCGGCCAGCCAAGCCCCGTGCCTTCGTCTGCCGCACATCGATGATTCGGCAACGCGATTCGCCGCGAATCACCAAATTCAGGTCACGTCCCCGCAGGCCGTCGCAATCGCAGAGCGAAGGGCCATGACGTCTTCCGCCGCGAATCACCGGCAGCGAAATGCACTGAAACAATGCATCATTTTGGCAGAATGATCCAAGTCAGTGCGTTATCCGAACAGAACTCGGACCTCGCTAACGTCGGGGTCCTTCCGCGCCGCCTGCTCGAAGCGTTGTCGGATCGGCTCCGCGGCACCGGTTCCGAGTGCGAGTTCGAGAGGCAGTTCGACCTCGACCTGGATCCGCCCATCGAGGTAGTGCAGCGTGATGCGACGGATCGCTTCGGCTTCCGGCACGTCGGACCAGGCCGCTCCGAGCCTCGCCTCGACCTCGCCCCGGAGACCGAGATCGCGCCCCTGGGCGACCTCCTCGTCGTCTTCGGGGTCGATATGGACCGTCACGTCCTCCACGTCGTGGAACTGGCGAATGAGCTCGGCCCGAGCGGTCTCGCTGATCTGGTGCCCTTCCGACACGCTGAGTCTCGGGTCGTCGAGCAGGATGTGCACGTCGACGAGGGATTTCGGCCCCATCTGGCGTGTGCGCAGCATGTGCAGGTCGCGCACCCCGTCGATCTGCATCAGCGCCGCGCGGATCGACTCGACCTGCTCCGGTTCGAGCCCGGTATCGATCAGCTCCTCCACGCTCTGGCGGGCGAGGCGGTAGCCCATTCGGCCGATCATCCACGCCACCACCACCGCGGCGATCGCGTCCAGGTAGCCGAGCCCGAGCAACGCGCCGCCGACACCGACGATCACGACGATCGACGACGCGGCGTCGCTACGCGCGTGCCACGCGTTCGCTTCGAGCAGCTTGGAGCGAAAGCGGCGTGCGGCGCGGATCGTGTAGTGGTAGACACCCTCCTTGAATCCGACCGAGATCGCCGCGATGGCCATTGCCCACCACGCCGGAATCTGGAGAGCTTCGGGATGGAAGAGCCTCCACAGCGCATCGAACGCGATCCCGGCCCCGATGAGGATCAGCACGACCCCGAGAGCCACGGTGGCGGCGGTCTCGATGCGCTCGTGTCCGTAGGGATGATCGGCGTCGGGCTTGGCCCGGGCGAGTCTGGCCGCGAGGAGCACCAGCAGGTCCGTGACGAGATCGGAGAGCGAATGCACGCCGTCGGCGACCAGCGACTGGGAGTGTGCGGCGAAACCGCCGCCGATCTTCCCGATGGCCAGGGTCAGATCGACGGCGGCACCGACCAGGGTGACCCGGCGAATGATGGCGTAGCGTTCGGGTGCCGCGTCGCGCAACTGCGCGATGAGCACCCGCCCGGAGCTTGCCGACTCAGACGGTTCGGCCATCGTCGTCATCCGATCCCGCGCGAATGGTGATCCGAATCTCGTCTGCGTCCAGGTCTTCGACGACGTCCAGCACCTCGTGACCGTGCACGCGACACCACATCGGCACGTCGCTCATCGCGCCGGGGTCGGTACAGCGCACCTCGATCTCCTCGCCTGGAGCGAGCGATCCCATCGCGTCCTGCACGCGTATGACCGGCATCGGGCAGAGGAGATTGCGTGCATCCAGCGTGTGTCGTCGCGTCATTTGCGGCTCCGGCGCCGGCCCGTGCGGTTCGGTGCGTCGACATCCGTGACGTCGGGCGAGGCGGACGTCCACTCGGACCCGGACCTGCCATGGGACAGGTCCGCGCGGCCCGGGTTCAGATATACCAGGAAGACGGAATCTCGTCCGGGTGCAGGGGCTCGACTTCGACGGTCCGGGGTTGTCCGCCCGGTTCCACGATCTCGACCTCGACCTGTTCGGCATCGCGTCCCTGGCTGAAACGGGCCGTTATGCGCGCGGCGAGGAGCAGATCTTTGTCGTCGCCGGCGCCGTCGATCAGGGTCAGCGGACCCTGGTGGCTCACGGTGCGCAGATGCGTGAACCGCTTCCGATACCCGCTGAGATAGCGGTTCTCACCCTCTTCCCGTCCCACGATGACCTTGAAGTGAGGCCGCGGCCGGATGTGCCGGCCCACCTTGAGCAGCATGATGTCATCGAGGTCGTAGTCGCGCCGGCCCCGGCTGCCCCACAGATCGGCGAGTTTCGATGCGTACTGGCGATTGGTGAGGAAGCAGCAGCCACCGGCCGGTTGGGCATAGTCGGAAAATCCGAACTGCACGGCGAGCGCCATCTGGGGCTTGCGTGAACGCCCGTGGAAGTCGTGCAGGCGCTCGCGATCGATCCACCCTTCGCGTTCGGGCAGGGTCGGTTCGAGCCGCTTGGCGCAAAGCGGCCGCAAGAGCCTGTCTCCCGCCCCCGATTCACGCGCCACGATCGGCATGGTGGCTCGCCGCTGCGACTTGGGTCGCTGCCCGACCACCTCTCCGGTGATGATGAAGTCAAATCCTCGTTCGCGTCGCCACTGGTCCGCGCGTCCCACCATGAAACTCTTGCAGTCGAGGCACGGATTGAGATTCGCGCCGTAGCCGTGCTTGGGATTCAGCACAATCGGCTTGTACTCCTCCACCACATCGACGAAGTGGAGCTTGATTCCAAGCTGCTCGGCCACCCACAGCGCGTTGTTGCGCTTGGGCTTTGCGCGATCCTGCTTGCGAATGGCGTGGGTATGACCCTCGACGCAGAAGCCGGTGAAGAAGTTGAGGCCCTCGACCCGAACCCCCTGCTCCAGCACCACCTTCGCGGCAAGCATCGAGTCGAGCCCGCCGGAGATGAGGGCAACTGCGCTCGGGGTGTTGCGTGGTTGGTCCATGACGGGATCTTATCTCTAGAATCTCACGGAGGTGGTAGAAGGAGGTTGCTCCTCATGGCATAACGGCTGTGCGATTAATCGTTCACGCCGCTTAGCGAGGAAGCAGCCTCGAAAGCACAGTGGCCCTTGCAAATCGGCTGGCACGCGTGGTGTGGGTGGTGTGCGTCACCGTAGCGAGTTCGATGACGAGTGGATTCCAGCGAACATCTCGGGCTGAACGGACAAGGTTCTCCACCAGGTTCCGCAGAGACGATCAGAGGGATGGCGAGAGAAGTCGGACCCGCACTGAACGAGGCCGGCAAATGGCATGGTAATTCATATGTTGTCACGATCAATTGGTACCCAGTGCGCGGAAATCATCGTGGCCAGGGAGAGTTCTCCCAACATCAAGGCCGGACATATAACCGCAATCGTACCCATTGCCGGAGCCGCCGGATCGCCTCTGCCAATGCGTGACGAGTTCATATACAGCCATTTAGATAGCCTGCACAACCGGTCCATCCTCTCCGATGCGTTCGAACGAGTAGTACTTCACGCTCTCACCCCTATAGGAAAACTTCTCTTGCGCAAGTTCAAGAAACTTCTGATCACAGGTCGAGACAATGAACTGACGCTTTCCCGCGCCGTGGTCGTTCAGCAAGCCATCGATCAGATCCAAGAACGCAAAAATGTTCAGGTCGTCAAAATGCGCAATCGGGTCGTCCAAGAACACCGGCGCCAACCCGGACCAAGTCTGAGACACGCATGCTGTCAAGAACAACCCAAGCAATAAGGTTTGCTGCTGAGATTGACTAAAATAGTCGGTTGGCCGAAGCAGTTTGCCGTCCCGCGAGACACGCACCAGGATCTTCGGCCCTTCGCTATGTATCTCAACGTCGTCGAAACCGTACACCGGACGTAGTCTTCGTTGGATGACGGACGTCCGGGGACCATACTCGTGCGTGAAGGTCGACACCGCCTTGTCCTGTTCAGATGCCACCAGTGCGAGGACTTCGCGGAAGTACTCCAACCACCGGGCGTACACATCTTTCCTGGACCTAAGCTCCGATATTGCGGACCGACGCTCGGCCAACCTCGACTGCAGCCGCCTGTAGGCTGCCCGGGTAGTAGCTGCATCGATCACCAACTCCGCGCTGGCAACGTCCTCGATCAAGGCGCTGACGACTGATAGCTCCTCGGCGATTGCTCGCGCGCGACCGCGAACAGTCCCGTGATCTTCTCCAAGTTTCACTTCGGCGCCGGCTAGCACACTTTCGATCCTCTGGCGCGCGTCGCCTAGGTTGGCAATTTCGCTCACAAGAACGGTGGACTCCCGCTCGCTGGACGCCAGGTCCGCCTCGCCAGCGCTTAGAGATTCCTCGTCACTTCGAAGTGCTTTCCTCTCACCCTCCAGCAACTTGTGCGTGGACGCGACCTCCGCGTCCGTCGATTTGATCTGCTCTCGCACTGTCTCTTCGGGTGACCCCAGACCCACGTCGCCTTGATTCCGAGAATCCTCCAACAACCTCGCCAGACGTCTTGAGGTGCCATTGAGCCCGTTCCTTAGCTCGTTAACCTCTTCCTGCACCCGTCGAATCGAAGTGGTCGTCGTCTCCCCCTCGCGCCTCGTAGTCTCCAATTCCTCGGCCGCACGGGCGACCTCTGCCGTCCATTCCCGACTCTGCCTCTCCAACAAGGCGCATTTCGCGACGACCTCCTTCTGCGCCGCGTCGGCGTCGTTGCCGACAGGCACGGCGAAATGCTCCAACAGGCCCCGGAATGCCTCAACCTCAGTCGTCACCATGCCCCGCTCCTCAGCCAACTCTGCAAGCTGGTGCGTGACCAGTTTTCCTTTCGTCTCGACCTCCTCAATGGATGAGTGCAGTTCCTCGATACGTATCCGCACCGCATCCCTTGACATCCGTTCGTCGGTGGCCACTTCCCGCCCCAACTGCGTTGCAATCCGATCCAGCAATCCCCGCCGACTGCCGTGATCCTGCCCGCAGGTCGGACACACGCCGCCCTCGATGTGGTTCTCAAGCGCTCCGATCAGGTCACTCAGTTCCCCACGCTTCGCTTCGATTGTCTCTATTTTTACGGTCAGCCGATGCTCTTCCTCCACTTCCGCCTGCAGCGCGGTACGCTGGCGTTTTTCGGACCGCTGGAGTTCCAACACCGCTCTCCTCAATCTCTCCTCTTCCTCGCCGATGCTCCCCATCCGCTTTATCTTCGCTTGCCACCCCTCCATTCCCTCAAGAATCGTCCGTCCATGCTGCAGGTTTGATTGCGTCTCGCCCAGCGCCCCAGTTGCCGAAGCCCTCCGCGCCTCTTTCTCGCGCAGCATTGTCGACAGGGACTTCTCCCTATCGCCCAAACGATCGAGGTCACGAGTCTTATGGGTCAATCGTTCGGAAGTCGACGCCACTTCCGTACGCAGCGCGGTATGCAGTCCTTCGTTCTCTTCCACCCAAGCCAACGTGTCCCGCCTTCCGACGAGGTATCTCAGTCTTCCCTCCAGCCGGTCAATTTGAGCGGTCCTCTCCCTGAGTCTCTCTCTTGCCTCGCTTGTCCGCTTCGATGCCAGAGTCACCTTGGATTTCACGTTCTCCAGCCGCGCCTTCGCGCGAGCGAACTCCTCCTGCCGTCTTGGCAATTCTTCCAACAACCCTACGCACGCTGTGAGCGTCTCGCTTCGCCTCCCTAGGCTGGCCGAGCGGGTCTCCAACGCTGTTCGCCAAGACCTGACCGTTTCCGTCTTGGGTTCAACCGACGCTATCTCGATCCCCACCGCGACGATTCGCTTCGCAATCGTCTCGACCAGAGCGGACAGACTCTCGTTTGGCGATTCCTCCTGCAACGCGCGGCCGAGCGATTCCAACTCTTCGCTCTCGACTTCCGCTTGGCGTGCGATCTCTACGATTTCATGGTCTAGGGTTCGAATCTCCTTCGTTGCGATGTCGCAGACGTCGGACACCTTTGCGCGGGTCGCGTGATAATCCTCGTACGCTAGCAGTCTGGCGACGACCTCCGAGGGCAACCTGCAGTCCGACCGGAACTCCCGCGCCAGCTCCTGATGTTCCTGGCTGAACAGGTGAGTCGCGCGAAACAGGGAGATCATGTTCTCGATTCGGTCAGCGCCGGGCCCTCGCCAGCCCGTGAGCCTCTCAATCGTCGCCTTGCGGTCCAAGCTAATGCCGTTCAGTTCCGCACTTTTTCGCTCCGTCACACGTCGCAGCAACCGGTGCGTCTCACCGTTGATTCCCACCGTCAGAGCGACCTCGCTCCCTCCGTTCTCGCTGTCCAGATGCGCCGCGACTCTCCTGAAGCGTTCCTCCGATCGCGTCTGGAGACGACCGATTTCCCCGGTGAACGCGAAGTCGATCGCGTCGAACACCGAGGTCTTGCCGAATCCATTCGGTCCGAACAAAACCGTCAGATCGTCGCCAAATGATAGTTCCGTTTTCCGCCGGTACGCGCGGAAACCCTCGATGCTTATCGACTGCACCCGGCTCTCAGCCTCGTCCGTGGATATCACCCGGACACCGTCTCCCGGCGATCTTTCGGGTGTCCGAAGCTCGCCGAACGTACCTCGCACGCACTGATCGAACACAGACCTTGCACTGCGTTCGCCCTTCTTCACTAGGTACCTGGACAAAACTGGAGGGATGCCGCTCTCTTGCAGAAACGTCTGTGCGGAGGGTGGTCTCACCGCCACTCCCCGCTCGGTGAACAAGGGCAGGAACGGCAAGCGCGCGAGCGAGGTTCCCACATGTCCATTCATGGGTACCACGTACTTCCGGCAGAAGTAGACATCGGTCTCCACCGAAGATTCGAATGCCTGTAGTCCAGAAAGGTCCTCCGGGACACAAAGCACGAACGCCAAGTCCAACTCGTCCCATTCGTTCCGGCGCTCCGCGTACTCTTTCTTGAACGCCCCGTAGAGCCTGCCGTAGGTGCTTGTAAGCTCTCGGCTCGTGAAACCGAACCCCGCCACGAGCTGCGGCATCGTCAACAGCAGCAAGTGCCTGTCTTCCCCGTTCGGAGCGAGCTTCTTGACCTCCGAATCGGGAAGCGCGCTTCCCAGGTAGTCCCTTACCGCTTCCAACGTCCGTTCCTCGTAATCAAGAAGAGACATACAGTTGCTCCGCCACTTCATTGGCCGTCTGTGCCGAGCCAAGTATTCCGATTAGGTTCTGGTAGCCGACGTGATAGCTCGGGTTCCGAGCATCGATGTACCGTCGTTCTGCTCCCGGGGCCGGATCCCTTGTCCGAAGTATGCTCTCTTCCCGTCTGTCCAACGGCGTATTTACCGCATCCCTGGATACCAGCAGCAGATTTCTTCGCTGGCGCCTCCCGTATCTGGTCACCACGTGGTTCACGCACGTCTTATGTGTCTGCCCCTTCACCGCCATCACATCGAAACACCGCCCCTTCCAGCAAACTACGCCGTGTACTTTGTCCACGCCCACCGACACCAGCTTCGCTCCCATCGCCGCAATTTGCAGCGAATCCACGACATGGCTGAGGCCGTCGCTCTGGCACCCGCTCCACTCGTCCGGGTTCTCCGGCGAATCCGGCGTTGCGAGCCGCACGACCTCGTCCAGGTTCCTTGAGTTGCCCTGCCGCAACGCCGCAACCACCGAGTTTCGATTCGACGTCAAGTCCTTCTCCAGTTCGTCACCATGGGCCGGCATCGTCGTGGGCATTTCGTCGAGTTGATCGTTGACCCACTTCACCGCGGCCGCGACCCCGGTTCCCGGGGCCAGAACGTGCACCCCGCCGCGCGCCGTATGCACAACGGCATTCTCGGCGGCATAGCTTCTCCCCGCCGCGCCGGACTGAACCCATCTCGGATTGATCTGATCGAACGCGTGGATGCACTCGCCGCGCTCCCTCAGCACCATGTCGCTACATCCCGCTCCCGCCAGCATCCCTCCTTTATTCCCGCGGAACTTACTGCCGTCGTGCGCGAACGTCGGAAGCCCGCCCTTCGTCTGAAAGGGAGCGCGCGGCGCGAGGATCAGCCCGCTTGTTCCATGCGTATGGCAGCTACCCGGATCGACTCGGCCTGCCGTGTTCGCGAAGATCAAGCATGTGTCGGTCCGTGTGGCGTTCGGATGCGATTGGTTGCGAAAGAATTCCACGATTCTGTTGAGAAACTCAAAATGCGATGGCTTCTTATTGTGCTGAATGACGAACAGCCAAGTGATGGGCATCTGGGAATCACCCGCCGTCCGGTGCGCTTCCTCCAGAATCCGCTGAGCCGGCGTAGGACTCGTAGGCGCGATCCAATCGAAACAGATCATGGTTCCAAAGGTGAACACCTCCTCATTGGTTCTACGGCCTCGAAAGAGGAACATCGACTTCCCTTTGAACATGCGTTGATGCTGCGTACTTTGTTCGAGCCAAGCCGGCCACAGCTTCGGCTGGACCCACCGAAAGAGCCTTCCGTCGCTCGATTTGACCCAAGTGATACAGCAATTCACCCATTGGTCGTCTTCCACCGATTCTTTTCCGTTGGCGTCATCCACACAGGTGTGATGGGCTTCAACTATCGATGCATACTCGTCCTTGTTCAGTCCATCGATACCACCAATCAAGATCGCCCCGGGAAGCCACGCCTTCGATCGAAGACGCTCTTCGATCATCTCTACTCCGTCGAGACCCGGTACGCTGTATTCCGGAATGACCGTGAAGTCCGCTTTCTCCTCCTTGGCAACGTCGATCGTCGTCTTCAATGTCTCCAGTTGGCGGTCCTTTGCTTCGGCTGCCACGCGATACGGCTCCTGCGGCGTAAGCGCCCCGTCGGCAAGGTACGGCTGGACAACCACCATCCTCACACTATTCTCCGGCAGGTGAACGCCCAACCGGGACAAATCCACTACACTGATTTGGACCATAATCTGAAGATAGTGTTTTCCGTCACATGGCTGCTGTGGCAGCTTCCCTCTTCCCGGCTGCGCGCGAACGGTCTTTCCCACCGCCGATCGTCCACGTGCACTTCGCCGACCGTCATCCGCGTTGCAGCCTAGTGTAGTGTCCTTAACAAGATAGTGATTAAGAGGTTCTGGGCAGAGCCTCGCGACCTCGGTGAACTTTTTCAAGTATTTCGTCAACAGCCTTCGTCCACACGAGAGGGCGTGGGTTTTTGTTATAGCTGAGCAGGTAATCGCGCAAACATTTCTCCAATTGAGGCACTGATGTGAACATGCCACGACGTACCTGTCTCTGCGTGAGCATGGCAAAGAACCGCTCCACGAGGTTGGCCCAGGAGGAGTTGGTCGGGATGAAGTGAAGGAAGACGCGCTTCTTGCGCTCAATCCATGCGAGCACCTTCTCGTGTTTGTGCGTCGCGTAGTTGTCCAGAACGATGTGAATCTCTTGTTCCTTGGGGACGGTCTTCTCCACCGCTCGCAGAAACCTCAACACCTCCTGATGCCGGTGCTTGCGATACGTCTTGCCGATCACCTCTCCGGTGGCGATGTTCAACGCCGCGAACAACGTGGTGGTGCCGTGACGCTTGTAGTCGTGTGTCATCGTCTCGCAGCGCCCCTTCTTCATCGGCAAACCGGGTTGCGTGCGGTCCAACGCCTGGATTTGGCTCTTCTCGTCGAAGCTGAACACCGCGGCGTTATGCGGCGGGTCGAGATACAGCCCGACCACATCGCGCAACTTCTCCTCGAACCGCGGGTCGTTGCTGAGCTTGAAGGTGCGGATCAGGTGCGGCTTTAGTCCGTGGGCACGCCACACCCGGTTGACGAAGCTATGAGTCGTGTTCAGATGCCGCGCCATCGACCGGCACGACCAATGGGTCGCGTGGCTCGGTGTCGTCTGCGTCGTCGCCTCGAGGACTCGGCTGCGCAGCTCCGCCTGCTTGCTGGAGTCCTTGCCGCCGTGGTTCGCCCCACGCGGGCGCTCCTTCTCAATGCTCGACATCCCCTCTTTTGCGACACGACCTCGCCAGCGCCCGACCTTGTTGGCGTCGGTTCCAAGCTCCGCGGCAATCGCCTTGTTGGTCATGCCCTCGGAGGCCATCAGAACGATTCGTGCACGCTCGCGCAGGCGCACCGACGTACTACGTGCCGAAGCCCACATTTCAAGCTTTCTGTAGTCTTCCTTCGACAAGGTGATTTCTGCTGCAACGCGCATCGCATCGTCCTCACTATTCCGCCGCGAAGCAGGGTAACTCATTTCAGCCAAATAAACTATGTTTTATTCGCGACGCTACACTAGTGAAACCCGCCCCTACTTAGCCGACAATCTCCGTCTCGTCCTCGCGGCGACGAATGAGACCCCCGGGGATCATGGCTGTGCCACACCAACGTCCACCTCCGTTGCGCGAAGGCAGTCCGGGATTTCGCAGAGACTACGTGCACCCCCCCTGAAATCACAGACGCCTTTCTCCATCCCACGTTCGCCGACCCGGCTCTGAACCCGTACTCGTCCCGCCGCCGTGTGCAGTCCAGCAACCTGCCTTGAGCGTCGTCTTGGCCCACCCAATATCCGAACGGCTTCGCTACTACCCCAAGGCTCTCGCCGACTACCACGTCCAAGATCCTCGACCCCCTTGCCGCATCGCTCTCTGTCCGACCAGATTCTGACCGTCGGCGGTACACGCTACCGTCTTCATCCACCTCCTGTCCCGGCCGGCGTGTTCCGCGACTCGCGTCAAGAGGAGGTGGAGTCGGGCGGCAGCACCGATTCGTCGGCGAAGAGGTCGCGCACCCGTTCTCGCTTCCGCACCACGTGGTACCGGTCGCAGTCGACCATGACCTCCGCGGCGCGCGGGCGCGTGTTGTAGTTCGAGCTCATCACGAATGCGTAGGCGCCGGCCGAGCGCACCGTGAGCAGGTCGCCGGGCTCGAGCACGAGCCGGCGCTCGCGGCCGAGGAAATCTCCGGATTCGCAGACGGGTCCGACGATCTCGTACGGCTCCGAGTCGCCTTCGCGCGGGGTCACTGGCACGATGTCGTGCCACGCGTCGTAGAGCGCCGGGCGGATCAGATCGTTCATCGCCGCGTCGACCACCGCGAACCGCTTCTCCCCGTTACGCTTGAGGTATTCGACCCGCGTGAGCAGCATGCCCGCGTTTCCCACGATGGAGCGACCCGGCTCCAGCATCAGCACGATCCCCCGGCCCGAGAGCCGTTCGGCGATCGCGGCGGCTAGGGCGGCTGGCGGCGGCGGAGACTCGTCGCGATAGCGGATGCCGAGGCCGCCGCCGAGGTTGAGGTGCGCGAGGGGGATGCCGTCGCCGGCCAGCGAGTCGACGAGCGCGAGCAGGCGATCAAGCGCCTCGAGGAAGGGATCGAGGCTCGCGAGCTGCGAGCCTATGTGGCAGTCGATGCCGCGAACCTCGAGCGACGGACTCGCGGCGGCTCGAGCGTACAGCCCTCGCGCGCCGCCGACGGGAATTCCGAACTTGTTCTCGTGCAGTCCGGTGGTGATGTACGGATGCGTCCGTGCGTCGATGTCGGGATTGACGCGCAGCGACACTGGTGCCCGCTTCCCCGCCATCTTCGCGAGAAACGCGAGCCGGTCCAGTTCCTGGGCCGACTCCACGTTGAAGCACCCAACCCCGGCCTCCAGCGCCGCCGCCATCTCGGCATCGCGCTTGCCGACGCCGGAAAAGACAATGCGTCTTGCCGGCACCTGCGCCGCGAGTACGCGTTCCAACTCGCCGCCCGACACGATGTCGAAGCCCGCGCCGAGGCGGCCGAGTACGTCGATGACCGCGAGGTTGGAGTTCGCCTTGACCGAGTAGCAGATCTCGTGGGGGATGCCGGAAAGCGTCCGGTCGTACTCGCACCAAGCCCGCTCGATGGCGGCCCGGGAGTAGACGAAGCAGGGGGTACCGATGTCGCGGGCGATCCGTTCGAGCGCCACGCCTTCAACGGCGGACCCGCCGCCCAATCGCGTGCTGGAACGGGTCGGACGCATCGGGCTGGAAGGGAAAGATCGGCGAGGTGTCAAGCAAGACGCGAACCCGAAGCCCGGGGCGCTACGCTCGTCTGTTCGTCTTCTTCTGCTGCGTCGGCATCCGGCGGGTCCGGCTCCGGCGGATGGTACAGCGGCCCTTTCTGCCCGCAGCCGGCAACAAGCATCGTCAGCGGCAGCGCGGCCGCGAGGCACAGTGCTCTTCGGCGTTCCATGAACCCAGAGAGAGCGGGGCGAGACGAGATCCGAATCGGGCGCATGGTGCGAGTATAGACGTCCATCGGTGCGTGGCGAAGCGCTGTCTCCGGCTCGTCAGGAACATTTGAAACCCCCGTGGTCGGGTAGACCACTCCGCCGCATGAAGAATCTTCTGTTACGGAGCGCGGCGACGGCACCATTGCCGATAGTCGTGACGCACTCGCGGTGTCTGCGGCGCTCGCGCATGAGCGCGCGCCCTGCTTCGTTCCCCGGTCCGCGGCGTTGCGTCTGGACTTCAAGCCGCCCACCCGGCCGACAACACTTCGGCCTGCTCCAGCACCGTTCGCGTCGCCTTCTCCTGCTTGTCGGGCGGATAGCCATGCTTTCGCAGGACACGCCGGACCAGCCGGCGCAGGTTGGCGCGGACGTTCTCCCGCAACGTCCAGTCGATGGTGACGTTGCGGCGCACGGTGTCGACCAGCTCGCGGGCGATGTCGCGCAGCGTCTCGTCGCCGAGCACCCGCACCGCACTGTCGTTGGTCTCCAGCGCGTCGTAGAAGGCGAGCTCGTCTTCGGACAGCCCGAGCTTCTCGCCGCGTGCGTTGGCTTCGCGCATATCGCGGGCGAGCCGGATCAGCTCCTCGATCACCTGCGCAGCTTCGACCGCCCGATTCTGGTAGCGTCGCAGGGTCTGTTCCAGCATTTCGGCGAACGACCGCGCCTGCACCACGTTCTTCCGACGGCGCACGGCAAGCTCGCCCTTCAGCAGCTTCTGCAGCAGCTCCACGGCAAGGTTGCGCTGCGGCATACCGCGCACCTCGGCAAGAAACTCGTCGGACAGGATCGAGATGTCGGGCTTCTCGAGTCCGGCGGCGGCGAAGATGTCGGTCACGCCCTCTGGCGCCACCGCGCGCGAGATGATTTGGCGAACGGCCTGGTCCAGTTCCTCGTCGGACCGCGCCGTGGCGGCGGCCCGCTTCACGAGGACCGACTGCACGGCCTGGAAGAACCCCACCTCGTCGCGGATGCGAATCGCGTCCTCGTGCGGCACCGCGAGCGCGAATGCCCGGGAGAGGTCGCGCACCGCCTGGATGCAGCGGTCCTTGCCGTTCTCCTGCGCCAGGATGTGCTCCTGTGCCGCCGGCAGCAGGCTCAGCCGTTTCTGCGGTGTGCCGGTGACCCATGCGGAGCGGTCGAAGCCGTGGAACAGGGCGCAACAGATCTCGTACTTCTCAAGCATGACCGCGACCGCCTCGCCCTGATCCAGTGCGGTCCGCCCGGTGCCGCCGCTCTCGGTATAGGTCGCGAGCGCCCGCTTGAGCTCCTGGGCGAGGCCGAGATAGTCGACGACGAGACCGCCCGGCTTGTCCCTGAACACCCGGTTGACGCGCGCGATCGCCTGCATCAATCCGTGGCCGCGCATGGGCTTGTCGACGTACATGGTGTGCAGGCTCGGCGCGTCGAAGCCGGTGAGCCACATGTCGCGCACCAGGACGACCTGAAGCGGGTCGGCAGCGTCGCGGAATCGATTCGCGAGGGCCTCCCGGCGGGTCTTGTTCCGGATGTGTGGCTGCCAGTCGGGCGGATCGGAGGCCGTGCCGGTCATGACCACCTTGATCCGCCCCTTGGTGTCGTCTTCTTCGTGCCAATTGGGGCGCAGACGCACGAGCTCGCGGTAGAGATCGATGCAGATGCGCCGGCTCATGCAGACCACCATCGCCTTGCCGTCCATGGCTTCGGCGCGTTGCTCGAAGTGCGTGACGATGTCTCCGGCCACGAGTTCAAGGCGCTGCTCGGTCCCGACCACGGCTTCGAGCTGCGCCCACTTCGTCTTGAGTTTCTCCTTGCGGTCGACCTCCTCGCCTTCGGTCACCTCCTCGAAGCCGGAGTCGATCCGTGGCCGCTCATCCTCGTCGAGAGCGAGTTTCGCGAGCCGGCTCTCGTAGTAGATTGGCACCGTCGCCTTGTCCTCGACCGCGCGCTGGATGTCGTAGATGCTGATGTAGTCGCCGAACACGGCACGGGTGTTGGCGTCCTGAAGCTCGATTGGCGTGCCGGTGAAGCCGATGAACGACGCGTTGGGCAGCGCGTCGCGCATGTGTCGTGCGAAACCGTCGATGAAATCGTACTGGCTGCGGTGCGCCTCGTCGGCGATGACCACGATGTTGCGCCGTTCGGAGAGCAGGGGGTGGCGGTCGCCCTTCTCTTCGGGGAAAAACTTCTGGATGGTGGTGAAGACCACGCCGCCCGCTGCGACCGCGAGCTTGCCGCGCAGGTCCGCCCGGCTGTCCGCCTGCACCGGCGGCTGGCGCAACAGATCCCGGCAGCGTGCGAAGGTGCCGAAGAGCTGATCGTCGAGGTCGTTGCGATCGGTGAGCACAACCACGGTCGGGTTGGCCATTGCCGGCTCGCGGATAATGCGTCCGGCATAGAAGGCCATGGTGAGGCTCTTGCCGGAGCCCTGGGTGTGCCAGACGACGCCGATGCGCCGATCGCCGGGATTCCCGCCGGGCTTGCGGCCGGACTCGTAGCGCCCGGGTTCCTCTCTCGCCCGGAGCTCAGCCGCGCGCAATGTTTCGCCGACTGCCGTCTCGACGGCGTGGAACTGGTGATACCCCGCCATCTTCTTCGCGAGTCGCCCGCCGCCGTCATCCTCGAACACGACGAAGTCGCGCAGGAGGGCGAGAAAGCGCCGCTTCTCGAACGCACCCTCGATCGCCACCTGGAGCTCGGTGAGGAACACCGGCGCCAGCTCCTCGCCGGAGATGGTGCGCCATGGCTTGAACCACTCCCACCCGGCGGTGAGGGTGCCGAGCCGGGCCTCGACGCCGTCGGATACGGCGAGCACCGCATTGAAGGCGAACAGCGACGGCAGCTCCGCCCGGTAGGTCCGGAGCTGCTGCCAGGCACTGCGGAGGGTCGCGTCCTCGTCCCCCGGGCTCTTGAGCTCGATGACGGCGAGCGGCAGGCCGTTGACGAACAGGACGATGTCGGGGCGGCGCTTGTTGTTGCTCTCCTCTACCGTGAACTGGTTGACAACGAGCCAGTCGTTGTTCGACGGCTGCTCGAAGTCGAACACCCACACCGGCGCTCCTCGAATCGCGCCTTGGATGTCGCGGTACTCCACCGTGACTCCGTTGACCGCAAAGCGGTGGAAGGCGTGGTTACGGGCCTCCAGATTCGACCCTTCCGGTCGCGTCAGCCTGCGGAAGGCATCGTCCAGCGCGTTGGTGGGCAGATTCGGGTTCAGGCGCTCGAGTGCGCCTCTTACCACCGACGGGAAGATCGCATCCGCGTAGCTCTCCCTGAGCGACTGCGGCCCTGGCGGCATGTCAGGACCCCCGACCACGTCGTAGCCGAGCCCACGAAACCAGTCGAGCGCAGCTTGCTCCACAACCGATTCGGACAGGTAGGCCATGAATCGTGATTTCGGGACCTAGATTTCGGGCCGCAGTGGCGGGAGTGCCTCCATGCGGGCCATCCAGCCGTCGAAATGAACGCACTCGGCGCGCATGCGATCGACGCCGATGCGGGCCGATACCGCTCTCCCGTGGCGTACCTTGTTGTAACGTGGTCGGAGCAGTTTCTCCAAGCGGGCCGAGGGATGGGTGTCGGACCCGTCGTTGATGTGCTCGGGGCTGCGGACCGAGCGCCGGGCTGCCTCCAGTCGACCCACGTACTTTCGCCACGCCGGCTCCACGTCCGCGAACTTTGCGGTGTCGGAGAACATCAGGGCCTCGAATTCATGGGGCTGAATGTGGGGCAGAAACCGGTCGGGGCGACATTCGGCGACATCGATGACTGCTGTATGGAACTTCGCTTCGACCGCGATGGCCTGATCGACGGAGTCGATTTCCCGTACTGTCTCCGACCGTCCGGGAAAGTCCGAAGGCAACCCGTACAGATCGAAGAGCGTCGTGACGTAGGTGTTCCGGCGTTCCTGGAGGGTGTTCCGGAGGAAGCGCAGCACACGCCGAGCTTTGAGAGCACCACCCTTGGAGTGCCGGGAGGTGGAAATGAGTCTCGGGGAGAGGAATACGTTCCGTTCGCCCAGGACCGGGGCCAGAATCTGGTTGACGAAGACCTCTTCGGTCGGGCCCTCGCAGACAACGACGACCTCCCTCATCGCACGGGCCTGCCGCCGAATATGTTCATCTTCCAGAGCTCGCCAAGGGCGTAATCCTTCAGCCACTCACTCAAATCGTCCCGGTCGAGTCTCGTGAAGGTCGATGCGCCATCCCTGCGGTCCACTACCACCACGTCCTCGGGGTCGAGCTCGCTGACCAGATCCGCCGATTGAGTCGACGCGATGATCTGTCTCGAATCGCTGGCGTGGCGCAGCATCTCCGCCAGGAGGGTCAGCGCGGCGGGATGAAGACCCAGCTCCGGCTCGTCGATGAGTATCAGCTTGGGTTGCAGCTCGACGGGCTGCAGTAGAAGGGTGGAGAGGCAGATGAAGCGAAGCGTGCCATCCGACAACTGGCGGGGACCGAGAACGGTGTCGGGATCGTCCGCATGGAACCACTCGAGCTCGATACTGTCGCCGATATCCTTGCGATAGACGAAGTCTCCGAAGAACGGGGCCGCCAACCGCACCGTCTCGACGATCTGCCGATAGTCGTTGAGGTAGCGCTCCCGCAGACGCCGCAGAAACGCGCCCAGGTTGCCCGCGTCCGGCTTGAGAACGAGGTTGTCCCGCAAGCTGTGCTCCTGACGCAGCGGAGCGGTCGTGCTGGTGTCATGGAAGTGGTACACCCGCCAGCCCGCGATGGCTTTCCTCACGTATGGTGCAAACGTGTCCGTTCCGCTCTCGTCGGCATCCTGGAGTTTCGATTCCTCGTGGCCGCTGCCGAGCGAGTGGCTGTGTGTCTGGGAATCGGAGCCGAAGAAGCATGTCCTCTCGTTACCGAAAACGAGCCGTCTCCCGGCGGGCACGAGAGCGAACCAGTACGCGTTGGCGCCGAATGTGAACTTGGCCTCGATGTGTTCGGTCCGCCTCCTGCCGCCAAACAGCAGGGCGTCCGGTCCGTCCTGCTCGGCCACGTACACCTGGAGTCGTCTCTCGGCCACGCGGGCGAGCATGTGGAAGAGGTCGATGAAGTTCGACTTGCCGGCTCCGTTCGGTCCGATCAGAACGTTGAGAGCCCGGGGCTCGAAGCCCTTGAGCGCACGAATCGACTTGAAGCCGCAAAATTCGATCCGATCGAGTCGGGGCACGCGCTGCCTCCCGGGTCGTGAACGGTCTCACCCGTTCTCCTGAGGCTGAATTCTCGCCTCTGCGCTTCCGGGCCGGAAGAGTGCCTCCCTCCTCGAAGGTGACGATCTTCCGGCCAATGCGGCGAAGGTGCCTGAATCGAGGCCGATGTTCCGCTCTTTCCGTTCGCCGAACATGAGCCTGACGACGCGACTCAACAGGTCAACCGCCCCGTACTGCCAGGAGATTGACGATGAGGCGGACCATCAGGTCCTTGCCGCTCGATGCGCTTTCGGCGATCAGCAGGGTGAGAGCAGTCAGGGCCTGGGGATTGAGCCGGTGTGCCACGCCTTCCTGGTTCAGGTACAGGAGGAACAGCAGCGAGCCGATGCGCTTGTTGCCATCGGTGAAGGGATGGTCCTTCACGATGAAGTAGAGCAGGTGCGCCGCCTTCTCCTCGCAGGAGCGATAGAGCGGCTCGCCGAACATGGTCTGCTCGATGTTGCCGAGGATGGCCGCGAGTGCGTCGCCGCGCGGATTGCCGAACAGCGATGACGCTTCGCCTCTCGCCGCCAGCTCGCGCTTGAACTCGGTGATCGCATCGACGACGCGGTCGTGATCGAGTGCGCTGGTGGAGGGCTTCGCGCCGGGCGGCGTCGCCAGCCGGTCTTCGTCGTACTCCAGGAGCAGGCGCCAGGTATCGGCGTAGCTTCCGATCAGCTCCAGCACGGCCTGCCCGGTTTCGTCAACTAGTACCTGATTCAGCAACGTTCGGGAAAGCAGGTCGAGCGTCTCGCGGGCCTCCCGGAGTCCGCGTTCGGCAAGCCGGCGTTCGTTCAGGGTGAAGCCGCGGACGAGATGTTCGCGCAGGGTGCGGGTAGCCCACTGCCGGAAGCGGACGCTTCGCCTGGAATTGACTCGGTAGCCCACCGAGATGATGGCGTCCAGGTTGTAGTGCTTCAGTACGCGCCGAACCTGACGCTTCCCTTCGGTGCGAACTGTCGAGAAATCCTCGGCAGTTGCCGATTCCTCCAGCTCGCCATTCGAGTAGATGTTTCGCAGATGGAGGCTGACGTTGTCGACCGAGGTCTGGAGTACTTCCGCCATCTGACGTTGCGTCAGCCACACGGTCTCCTGCTCCAATCGCACATCCACGCGCACTTCGCCATCGGAAGCTTCGTAGACGACGACCTCGCCGCCGGGGGTGAAGGCCGGAGATTCAATGTGCACCATGTCGACCTCCACGCTCAGGCGCATCTTCGGCAACGGCTTGGTGCAATCGATAGTCCGCTTCGATTCCAAGCCAGATGCTGGCGTCGAGCCCCATCACCTTCTCGAACTGCAGCGCAGTCTTCGGTGCGATGGGGGCCTTACCGGAAATGATCTCGCTGATGAGCTTGGGAGAACGACCGCACCGTCGCGCGAGCTCCGCGTGTGAGATGCCCTGGGCCGCCAAGCGTTCCTCGATGATCCAACCGGGTGGGATCGCGTAGTCGGGCTGGCACTGGTTGGTTGCCGTCGCCATGTTCGGAGCTCACTCAGTGATGGTCGATGACCTCGATGATGGTGATCGCGGTCACGTGGCCGGCATCGATACCGTTGTCCGCCAAGCGTGGCACAGGATCGTGGTTGGGCTGGAAGTTGCGTAAGCGCATCAGCACGTTATCGGGGGTGATGTCGAACACCGCCACCATCAAAAGCCGCCAACCGCACCACCGCGACGATCTGTTCAGTGTTTGACGATAGCATGAGAAATGCCTTGACAGATGTAAGTTACGATCGTAACGTTACACTGAATTCATTCACTGGACAACCACCCTTGGACCTCACGATTGCGGAACTGGCACGAGTCGTAGGCAAGAACGAAACCTACGTACGCCAGCACATTCACCGGAAGCACCTGACCACACGAAAGGACGGACGCAACGTGTTCGTGACGTTTGACGAGGCGGCAAGATGGGCGGGCGAGCGAGGGCTTCCCTTCGGCATGTCGGCTCAGACCTCGGCGACGGCAGGGGACATGAAGGGGCGGGCCGCCCGGATGACCGTTCTGACGTTGCATGAGCCGGGTGCGCGGCCTCACAACCTGTTCACCCTCGTACGTCATCGGCGGCAGGATGCACTGGGACCTTGGGCGAGCGAGCCGGGCGAGGAGTGGTCCAACGACGACCTCGGGCATGGGCTTCGTATGTCTTCGCTCGACGCCACGCTCGAACGGTGCCAAGCGCTGGTCGATCACATCGTGGACTGCGGTACGCTGGAGATCGACGGCGTCGAGATCGACTACGACCTGTATCCCATCCCTCGCTGCCACTGGGCCTATCGAGATGAACGCCCGCTCGCCCGCGCCTCCGTGCGTAGTCCGTTCTCCCGGCACAGTGCGGAGATCATCGAGTA
>JAJDUQ010000295.1 GCA_022826505.1 Gammaproteobacteria bacterium | reverse complement strand
CGCCTCGGCCTCGAGGGCAGCTACCGCTTCGCCACCGCGGGCGACGGGCACCTGACGCCTAAGGTCGAGGTCGGCGCCCGCCACGACGGAGGGGACGCCGAGACCGGCTTCGGGGTCGAGCTCGGCGCCGGCCTCGCCTGGAGCGCCCCCACACTGGGCCTGAGCCTCGACCTCTCGGGCCGCACCCTGATTGCCCATGACGCCGACGCCCTTGAGGACCGGGGCTTCGCCGCCTCGCTCGGCTTCGACCCGAATCCGGCGAGCGCGCGCGGTCCGTCGCTCAAGCTGCGCCAGACCCTCGGCGGGCAGGCGACGGGCGGGCTCGACGCGCTGTTCACCCCCGACCCGCTGAGCGAGCGCACCGGCGGCGGCACGACGACAGGCCGCTGGACGGCGGAAGCCGCTTGGGGCCTCCCCGCCTTCTCGGGACGCTTCACCGCCAGCCCGCACCTGGGCCTGAGCCTTGGCGCGGGCACACGCGACTACACCCTCGGCTGGCGGCTCACCCCCGGGACCGGCGCCGACGCGCCCGATCTCTCCTTCGGCGTGAAGGCGACACGCAGGCAGAGCGAGGGCACGGCACCCGAGCACGCGGTCGGGGTCGAGCTGCGCACGCAGTGGTGAGGTACGGCGTGCACCGGTGACATGAACGCCGGAGCGGAGCGTGGGGAGACAGGCTGAGCAAGCCGCGCGCGCGTCCCCGGCACCGCGGCGGTGAGCCGGGCGGACGATGTTCGGCAACGAGACGTTCATCGTGCGCATCGCCGAGGACGCGATGGCCCCGCGCGTGCGCGCCGGCGACTACGTCTGGATAGATCCCGACGTGCCCGCGGTCGACGGCAGCCTGGTCGCGGTCCGTGACCCCGCGCGCGGCGGAGAGACCGTGGTGCGGCGCCTCGTCGAGCGCGACGGGCGCCGGACCCTGTGCGCTGAAGACGAGCGCTACCCTGAGCGCACCGTCGACGCCGGCAGGATGTTGATGGCGGTATCACCGAGTGATACCTTTCGTTCATGACCGTCAAGTCCGCAGTGTCGTTCGTCGACGAGCATCACGCCTTCGTCAAGGCGGCGGTGGAGCGGGGCGAGTTCGCGTCGGTGAGCGCCGTGGTCGCTGCGGGCATTCAACGGCTCCGGGATGATGAGGCCGAGCGCAGGGCCATGCTGAACGCCATGGCCGAGGAAGTTCGCCGCCGCGCCGAGGCGCCCGACACGGAGTTCGTGGAGCATGTTCCCGGCGATTTCGTGAGAATCTTCAATGAGATCCTCGCGGGCCGCGGAAACGATGGCGCGATTCAGGGTCATCCGGCATCCATTCGTTGACAGAGACGTCGCTCGAATCGCGCGTTTCCTGATCGAACACACCACGCCGGGTTCCGTCGCCGCGAAGATGGCCATCCTGGACGCGGACATGCATGCTCGCGGAGAGAATCCCTGGCGCGGGACCAGACGAGACGAGATCTCGCCCGGTCTTCATCGCTGTCGCCTCACCCTGTTCGCCGTGGACCACGGCATCGCCCATGAAGGCGTCTCCGCTTGTCCGCAGGCGGTCACGCGGCAGATGGTGGCGAACTTCATTGCGGGCGCCGCCGCCGCGAACGTGTTCGTGCACGCGAACGGCGTGGACCTGTGCGTCGTCGAGGTGGGGGTTGCGGGCGGTCCCATCGACGCTCCGGGACTGATATCGCGCCGGATCGCCGAGGGGGCGAGAAACTCCGCGTAGGAGCCCGCGATCACCGCGGCTCAATGCGATGCTGCGCTGCGCGCCGGCGGCTCGCCAGAAGTCCTCCATTGCGGAATTTGCTGAACGCTCAAATCACGTCGGATGGTCCTGCGCGCGCGACATCGGGATGCTTCCCGCCAGACGCAGCCCACATCTTCCGAGCGGCATCGGAGCGAGCCCGGGTACACTGGAGCGCGTTGCGAGCGGTACACGATCAGGTCGCGTCCCGAGGACCCATCCGATCATGACCTCCGGCTGGCCGCGCATCATCCTCCACGCCGACATGGACGCGTTCTACGCGGCGGTGGAGCAGCTCGACCGGCCGGAGCTGCGAGGCAAGGCGCTGCTGGTCGGCGGCACCGGGCCGCGCGGGGTGGTGTCCACCGCGAGCTACGAGGCGCGCCCGTTCGGAGTCGGCAGCGCGATGCCGATGGCGCTCGCGCGGCGCCGCTGTCCGCACGCGATCGTGCTCGCGCCCCGCTTCGAGCGCTACCGGGCGGTCTCGAAGGTGGTGATGGACACCCTCGGAACCTTTTCGCCTCTGGTGGAGCCGTTGAGCCTGGACGAGGCGTTCATCGACATGACGGGGTGCGAGACGCTGTTCGGCGACCCGCGGGCGATGGGGGAGGCGATGCGCCGCGCGGTGTTCGAAGCAACGCGGCTCACCGTATCGGTCGGTGCCTCCACGACCAAGTACGTCGCGAAGGTCGCAAGCGACAGGCGCAAGCCCGACGGGTTGACCGTGGTCGGACCGAACGAGGTGCACGGATTCCTCCACCCGCTGCCGGTCGAACGTCTCTGGGGCGTGGGCGCGCGTACTTGCTCGCGGCTCCGGGCGCGCGGTCTCGACACCATCGGCGATGTCGCGGCCACTCCGCTCGGCGATCTGGAACGCTGGTTCGGCAGCCTCGGTACTCACATCCATGCGCTCGCCCACGGCCAGGACAATCGAGCGGTCATCCCGGAGCGCGACGCGAAGAGCATCGGCTCGGAGAACACTCTCGACACCGACATCGTCGGAGCGGCGGCGATCAGGCCGTGGCTGCTGCGCGCGGCCGACACCGTCGCGCGCCGGCTCCGCGCCGAGGGGCTGACCGCCCGGGGCGTGCGGGTGAAGCTGCGCACGGCCGATTTCCGTCTGCACACCCGCCAGGCCCTCCTCGGCGCCGCGACCCACGCCACCCGTCCGATCGTCGAGGTGGCCGAGGGCCTGCTGCACGAATTCGACTCCAGCATGCCGGTGCGACTGGTCGGCGTCGCCGCATTCGAGCTTCGTGACGACGACACGGACAACGATGCGCACCAGCTCGACCTGTTCGCCGTTTCGCGCGAGCAGCACGACGAACGGCTTGACCGGACGCTCGACGTGGTGCACAAGCGATTCGGAGACAGCGCCATCACCCGGGCCCGGCACCTCGCCCGGGACGGCGATCGGACTCCTCGTTCCGGGCGATGAGCCATGCCGACGTACGGAGTGCGCGACGATTCGATGCCGAAGCGCGAACCACGCCACCGTTCCATGCCGGAGTTCGTCGACGGCGGGGGCGCCATCGCCGCGCTGCGTGCCGGTTCGCAAGTGACGCCGCTTGCCGACGGCGCGACGGCGTCGTGGCTGAACGGCGGCCGGCTCTTCCTGCATCACGGTCCGATCAACCTGATCGTGCGTGCCGATGGCTCCGCGGCTGCCGTCGAGGATGCGTACGAGGCGCTGATCGGCGCATTTCCGGCGTGGCTCGGAGCATTGGTCGAGGAGCTGCCCCGCCTTCGCAGCCCGGAGTCTGCGCGCCTCGCGCAGCCCGCCGGGACGATTGCGCGACGGATGGTCGCTGCGGTGCGGGCGTGCGCGGGCGGATTCGTCGCGCCGATAGACGCGGGGGCCGGCGCGGGCGGATTCGTCACGGCGATGGCGGCGGTCGCCGGCGCGGTGGCCGACGAGGCGACGGCCATGTTCGCGACGCGGCCGGGCATCACACACGCGTACGTGAACAATGGTGGGGACATCGCTCTGCATCTGGGTCCCGGGATGCGCCTGTCGGTCGGCGTGGTGCCGTCGCTGCGGGCGGCGATTCCACGTGCGCGCATCGAGGTCGCGTCCGACTCACCAGTGCGCGGCGTCGCGACCAGCGGGTGGCAGGGTCGGTCGCACTCGCTGGGTATCGCGGACGCGGTCACCGTGCTTGCACCCAACGCCGCGTTCGCCGACGTGGCCGCCACCCTCGTCGCGAATGCGGTGCAGGTCGATCACCCCGGAATACGCCGCGAACCGGCCCGAATGCTGGAGGAGGACAGCGATCTCGGCGATCTCCCGGTCACGGTAGCGGTGCCCGAACTCGACCCGCAAGCGATCGGCGCCGCGCTCGACGCCGGTATGACGGTCGCCCGTTCGCTGCGGATCCGCGGCGTGATCGAAGGAGCGGCGCTGACCGTGCAGGGGCGCTGGCGGGTGCTCGAGGCCACCGGCATCGACCGTCAGCGCGGCAATCGTCATGCCGCCGATGCATCGACCCCCACCCGGCAACGCGCGTGAACGTCGATTGCCGTCAGTGGATGACGCGGTCGGCGCCGGACCGCCGTTGCCGCGCAGGCGCCCGCATTCGGGCACGCATCGATCAATTCGAGACCGCGGCCGGAGGTCCGAGGTGAGCAATCGCCTCGTGGGCGTGGACGTGGGCGGCACGTTCACCGATCTCCTCTACCTGGACCGGACGACGGGCGAGGTGAATCTCGCCAAAGTCCCGACCACCACCGACAACCAGGCGTTCGGGGTGCTGGAAGCCCTGGAGCGGGCCGGCGTCGATCTGGCGGCTCTGGACCTGCTTGTACACGGCACCACCACCACCACCAACGCGCTGCTGGAACGCAAGCTCGCGACCACCGGCCTGATCACCACCCGCGGATTCCGAGACGTTCTGGAACTCGGGCGCCGCACGCGGCCGAAGCCCTACGGCCTCACCGGATGGTTCGAGCCGCTCATCCCTCGCGAGCTGCGCCAGGAGGTGCCCGAGCGCATGGAAGCGGCCGGCGAGACGCTCGTTCCGCTCGACGAGGACGCGGTGGCGGCGGCGGCGCGCGCTCTGCTCGCGCGCGGGTGCGAGTCGGTGGTCATCCACTTCCTGCACGGCTACCGCAACCCGGAGCACGAGCGACGCGCGAAGCGAATCGTGGCCGCACTCTGGCCCAACGACTACATCACCGCCGGCCACGAGATCCTCTCCGAGTACCGCGAGTACGAACGCGGCACCGCCGCGGCGGTGAACGCGTGCGTCCAGCCCATTCTCGCCCGCTACCTCTCGCGCCTCGTCGACGAGCTCGCGTCCCGGTCCTACCGGCGCGACGTGCTCGTCATGCGGGGCAACGGCGGCACCGTATCGGCGCCGGTGGCGACGAGCACCGCCGTGACCACGGTCATGTCGGGTCCGGCCTCCGGGGTGATGGCCGCCGCCTGCACGGCCGCCGGGGTCGGCTTCGAGAACGTGATTACCTACGACATGGGCGGCACGAGCTGCGATGTCGGGCTCATTCGGGACGGGGTGCCGGCGGTGAGCTCGGAGCTCGAGGTGGAGTACGCGGTGCCCATTCACGTTCCGATGGTGGACGTGCACACCATCGGAGCAGGCGGAGGCTCCATCGCCTTCGTCAACGAAGCGGGGCTGCTGCAGGTGGGACCGGAGAGCGCCGGTGCCTCGCCGGGTCCGATCTGCTTCGGGCGCGGCGGCGAGCGCGTCACCATCACCGACGCCAACCTGCTGCTGGGCCGACTCAACCCGAAGACGCTGCTGTCGGTGGAGAGTCCGGTCTCGCTCGAATCGGTAGCGGCACGATTCGACGCGGAGCTCGGCGCCCCGCTCGGGCTCGATGCCGAGGAGGCCGCGTCCGCGGTACTGCGCATCGCCAACGATCGAATGGCGGGGGCCCTGCGCATGGTGTCGCTGTCGCGCGGTCATGATCCTCGGGACTTCGCGCTGTTCGCATTCGGCGGCGCCGGCCCGTTGCACGCCGCGGAGCTCGCCCGGGAACTCGGCATCCCCAGGGTCATCGTTCCCGCCCGGCCGGGAATCACGAATGCGCTTGGATGCATGGTCGCGGATCTGCGCCACGACTTTGTCCGCACCATCAACACGCCGCTGAACGAACTCGGGATCCGGACCGTCCACGAGACCCTCGCCGAGCAAACGCGTCGGGGACGGGAGATGCTCGCCCGCGAGAGCGTGCAGCTCGAAGCGATCCACGTCGTCCACAGTGCAGACATGCAGTTTCAGGGACAGAGCCACATTCTCGGCATTCCACTGGAGACCGCGACACCGAGTACGGAAGAGCTGCAGCGGCGGTTCGAGCACACCTACTGGAAGCGCTTCGAGGTCGAGCTTCCGGAGATTCGCGCGGTGCTCGTGAACCTGCACACCGCGGTTCTCGGGCGTCGTCCCCGCATCGAGCTCGCGACGCTCGCCAGCGGGAGCGCCGCGCGCCGGACCGACCCGGCGAAGAGAACCGTCCGGTTCCTCGACGGCCGGCAACCGACTCCGATCATCAGGCGCGAATCGCTCGCACCGGGCACCACGTTGGAAGGACCGGCGATCATCGAGCAGCTCGACACAACGACGGTGTTGCCGCCGGAATTTCGAGCTGGTGTCGACGCAGCAGGAAATCTGATTGTCGATGTTCCTGCCCGGTGAGCGCGAGCGTCCGGCCGGGCCAGCGAGCGTTGACGGCGCTGCGGGCAATGGTCAGAATTTCCGGTAGCCGCAAGTGCAGACGGAGCCTCTCACTGGCCGCCTCGATCCGATCACCCTCGCGGTGATCCGGAACGGCTTGCAGCAGGTGTGCAGCGAGATGGACCTGACCCTCGTGCGCGCCGCCTTCAGCCCGGTGATCTCCGAGGCGCTCGACCGCTCCGACGGCACCTGCCACGCCACCGCCGGCGAGCTGATCGCGCAGGGCGAACTCGGCCTGCCGGTCTTCGTCGGTACCATGCGGTTCGGCACCCAGGCGGCGATCCGGCCCGGACCTGAGACACGAACATTCGCCGGCGGCCGTGGTGCCGCACGGGAAGCTCGGATCGCGCCGAATGGCCCGGGGATCCGGTGCTCCGAACCAATCGACCGCGGCATGGGACCGGTCCCTGCCGTCGCGACGGCGACATGATGGCGCAGGGCATGAACGAGAGTGACATGGACCGGCTTCAGGCAGAGTTCGATGCAATCTGTCGCTGCGGCGGGAGGCTGTCCGGGACGGAATCGGAGCGGCGTGCGGTGGCGTTGCTGAAGGCGCTGGGCAGGGCCGCGACCGGCGTGGATGCGCGCGTCGAGACGGTGACCTACGGAGGATGGCGAGCGACGGCGTCGGAGCTCACCGGACCCGACGGCGCGAACCATCCCCTGAACCCGCTGGTGCGTTCCGCCGCCACTCCCCCCGGGGGCGTGGAGGCGGAGGTGCTCGACCTCGGCCGCGGCACGCCGGAGGAATTCGACGCCCATCGGACCGAGATTCCGGGACGGATCGTCCTCGTCCGCCACGAGCTGATGTTCGCGCCCGGGACGATCCACCGCCGCATCAAGTACCGGGCGGCGGTGGAAGCGGGAGCGGTCGGGTTCCTGATCGCCGGCCCCGAACCGGGGCACCTGGTGGCGGGTTCGTCGGGGCGGCGCGACGAACCGGGCATTCCCGCGGCCGGGGTCGCGCCGGAGACGGCCCGCGCATTCAGGCGCACGGTGCGCGGCCGACCGCGCGCACGGCTGCGGATCTCGACCCGGGAGGCGCCCGCGAGCGTCGAGAACGTGTTCTTCGACCTCCCGGGACCCTCCCCCGGGTACGTGGTCCTGTCGGCCCACATCGACGGACACGATCTGGGCGAGAGCGCAATCGACAACGCCACCGGTCTGGCCGTCGCCCTCGCGGTGGTCCGCCGGCTCGTCCCGCACGCGAGGACGTGGCGCAGGGGACTCCGGCTTGCCTTCTTCAACGTGGAGGAATGGGCCCTGACCGGGTCGGCCGCCCACGTGGCGGCGCTGGACGATGCGCAACGGGCCGCAATCGCACTGTGCATCAACCTCGACTCGGTGGCGGGCGGCGAACGGCTGGCCGCGCTGACGAGCGGATTCGCGGGGCTGGAGCGGTTCCTGCTCGGGTGCGCCGAGGAGACGGGGACGGGGGTCGAGCTTGACTTGTTCCGGCCCCTGCAGATGAACTCCGACCATGGGAGCTACGCCCGGGCGGGCATTCCGGCCTTACGGCTGGTGGCGGGATTCGGCGACCCGTCGGCCTCGGTGCGCCACGTGCTGACTCCGCTCGACCGGCGGGAGCTGGTGGCGCCCCACGAGCTCGACCGCGCCGCCCGTCTGAGCGCCGCGATCACCAGGGCGGCGCTGGAGGCGGACTCCGGCGAGGTACTCGGGTGGCGGGTGTGCGCCACACCCGACGCACCCGCCCGGTAGTATCTGCACGTTCCAGTCGATTTGCTTGCAAATGTCCCTCCTCGATCCGATCACCCTCGCGGTCATCCAGAACGGCCTGCAGCAGGTATGCAACGAGATGGATCTCGCGTTCGTGCGCGCTGCGTTCAGCCCGGTGATTTCCGAGGCTCTCGACCGCTCCGACGGCATCTACCACGCCACCACCGGTGAGCTCGTCGCGCAGGGCGAGCTCGGCCTGCCGGTCTTCGTCGGCACCATGCAGTTCGGCACCCAGGCGGTGATCGAGCGTGCCCGCGACCTCGCGCCGGGCGATCTCTACATCGTCAACGACCCCTACCTGGGCGGCACCCACCTGATGGACGTGCGTTTCGTGAAGCCCTACTTCTACCGGGGCGAGCTGTTCGCCTGGCTCGCCAACACCGGGCACTGGCCGGACACCGGCGGCATGGTGCCCGGGGGCTTCTCCGCCAATGCGACGGAGGTGGAGCAGGAGGGACTCCGGCTGCCCCCGGTCAAGCTCTTCAAGCGCGGGGCGATGGACGAGGAGATCCTCTCCATCATCCTGTCCAACATCCGCATCGCGGACCAGCGCATCGGGGACATCAAGGCGCAGGCCGCCGCGCTGGCGGTCGGGGAGCGCCGCCTCACCGCGCTCGTCGACCGCTACGGCCGCGACACGGTCCGCACCGGCATCGAGGAGCTGAAGGCGCGTGCGGAGCAGCAGATGCGTGCGCGCATCGCGACCATCCCGGACGGTCGCTACCACGGCCGGGCGTGGGTCGACTCCGACGGCGTGGTCGACGAGCCACTCACCATCGACATGCGCATCGAGAAGTCGGGCACCGACCTCCACTTCGACATGTCGGGTTCCAGCCCGCCCTGCGCGGGGCCGATGAACAGCGTGATCGCCACCACCCGGTCGTCCATCTACCTCGCAATGAAGCACATCTTCCCGGAGGTCCCGATCAACGCGGGCACGTTTGCGCCCCTGCACATCGCCGACCCCGACGGTACATTCCTGTACGCGCGCTATCCGCGACCGGTCTCCGGCTGCGCGGCGGAGGTGAGTCAGCGAATCGCCGAAGCGGTGTTCAACGCCCTCACGCCCGCCATTCCCAGCCAGCTCTTCGGCGCGCCCGCCGGCACCAGCGGCAATTTCGCGCTCGGCGGCCACGATCCGCGACGCGACCGGGCGTACGTGATGTACGTCATCTCCGGCGGCGGCTACGGCGGATCGCCGGTCGGGGACGGGATCTCGAACGGGTGTTCCACCATCGGCATCTCGAAGTCGACCCCGGTGGAGGTCTTCGAGCAGCTCTATCCGGTGCTGTTCGAGGAGTACGCGCTGCACGAAGGGTCGGGCGGCGCGGGCGAGCAACGCGGAGGGTTCGGACTGAGCTACCGCGTGCGCCTGCGGCGCGGGACGGCCAAGGCGTCGTTCGTGATGGACCACGGCCGCACCGGTCCCCTCGGCGCGCTCGGTGGCGAGGACGGCGGTGTGAACGTCGTGATCGTCACACGCGGCGGCGTCCCCTACCACCCGCCGCACCGGTCGAAGGACCAGGGGATCGTGCTGGAGCCCGGAGACACGGTGGAGGTGCGCACTCCCGGGGGCGGGGGATACGGGCCCGCCGTCGAGCGAGCGCCGGAACGAGTCGCACGGGACGTGCATCGCGGGTACTACACGGTGGAAGAGGCGCGGGAGCGGTTCCGGGTTCGTGTGTCTCGAAGGACGGGAGACGTGGACTACAAAGCCACCGCGGCCTTGCGGAAGAAAGCGGGAAAGGCACTGGGTGAAGACCGACCGGGAAGGGATAGAGCGCGGTCGGGACCGGCGCGACGCTCGTAGCGACATCGCAGATCGCGGCATTGGGCGGCCCGGCGGGCCTGACGTTGCTCGCCGGGGTCTGCGCGGGCGTTCTCGCCCACAAGGCGACGGAGAAGGTGAGCGTCGCGCAAATCAGCCAGTTCGTGGCCGAACGGGCGGCCGAGACGGCAGCGGAAATCCGCCAGATGGCGAACAAGCTCGGGCGAGGCGCCGAAGCCACCGTCGGAGCTGGAGCCGGACAAGTGCAGGGACCAGGCGCCCGGACCGAAAGCAGTACGCCGCCGCCTCGCCGACCTCACTCCGGCCAGCCAATCTCCCACTCCGTCACCGCCGGCCCCGGCGAAGGCCGTTCGTCACATCGGCAATGATCACATCCCCCACACGTGAACCTCGGCGCCTCCGGCCGACTCCACGCGGCGGAACAGCTTCTCCTCCCATGACTTGCCTTCATCCCGGTCGAAGATCACGAGGTGCCCCGCTTCCGCCCCGCAACGATCCATGTAGCCCACGGTCTGCTCCAGCCCGTCGCCGATCGTCCGCTCCAGACTCCTGTGAAGGATCTTGCACTCGATGACGAATCTGCGCGCATGCGCGCCTTGCGGCCAGACGACCAGGAGATCGGTCCGGCGTCGGCCCAGGCCATACTCCCGCTCGATGCGCCCGCCGCCGTTGACGATGCGTTGAAGAAACGCCTGAAGCAGGAGCTGCGGGCCGGCCTCCCGGTAATCGAAGCGCGCCATCCAGTGCTCCGAATGCTCCCGGAAGAACGCCTGGAAGGCGCTCAGGAGCTTGACCAAGTCGAGTCCGCCGCCGACGTCGACGTACCATGCGGTGTCCTCGACCAGTCCCGCCTGCGCGGCACAGGTCAGCTCACGCGGCACGACCTCCGCATAGACAGGGTTGGCGATGCGCAGGGGATCGTCGCTCGCCACCAGGCCCAAATCCCGGACGTACTCCAGATCGCGAGCGGAGAACGTGCGTTCGTCGCCACCGCTCAGCAGGGGCTCGACGACGCGCCGCACCCGATCTTCGCGCAGCTTGTCGGCGAGCTGATCGAGGTGCGTCTCCCGTCGTGCGATGAGCACTTCCTCGGCGTCACGGACATCGTCGGCGTCGATGGCCCGGCTGCGGTCGCGACCCGACTCCCGGCGGAAGCAGGTCTCGTCGGCAAGCGCGTTCACCAGCCAGGGCTGACCCCGGGTACGCATCCAGATCGTCTCCACCGCCTGCGGGCTGAACTCCTGCCCCGTCTCCCGCGTATGCTGTGCCAGCAAATCGGACACATCGCCGCGCGAGAAGTCGCCGAGCCGCAGCGATCGCGCCTTCACGTTGAACGCGCTGCCCCCTGCGACGACTGTCTGTTCCAGGTTGGAATGAATGCGGTAGTCGCGCACGTCACGCACGCCGCACAGCACCACGCTCTGCGGGAAGCCTTCCGGACGCCGGTCGTATCCCGCCCTGAGCTGGCGCAGCACCGAGAGCAGCGTGTCGCCGACCAGGGCGTCGATCTCGTCGATCAGGAGCACGAGCGGCCTGGAATCGTCCTCGGCCCAGCGGGTCAGGGCGTGCCGGAGCGCCCCCACCGGCCCCGACCGCTCCAGTGCAACCGGCCACATCCCTTCCAGGAACGCGTCGCCAAGCGTCGATCGCGCGCGCGACGCGATCTCGTCCAGGATCGCGCGCATCGCCTGTTCCAGGTCTTCCCGGGCGGCCTGACCGGCCTCGACGTTCGCATACACGCAACGAAAGTCACCCTCGGAGCCGCTGTTCAGCAGGTCCCGCAGCGCGAGCAGAGTGGAGGTCTTGCCCGTCTGGCGCGGTGCGTGGAGGACGAAGTACCGTTCGCTCCGGACGAGGTCCAGCACGTCTTCGAGGTCGATTCGCGCCAGTGGCGGAATGCTGTAGTGCTTCTGCGGGCGAACGGGACCGGTGGTGTTGAAGAAGCGCATGGCGGCAAGTATGGCATGCGGGGCCTGACCGTCTGGTACAAGATCGCTCCAACACCGCTTGACGCCTCTCGGCAGGAGGTTTCTCATTGACCCCGCCGGCCCGCGGGCCTCGCCCGCAGCCGGCACCGTCGGGGACACAAGGAGGACTGATCCATGGCACTCGATGATGCAGCACTGGTGGTGATCGACGTCCAGAACGACTTCTGCCCGGGAGGCGCGCTCGAGGTACCGGACGGAGACGCGGTGGTCCCGATCATCAACCGGATCGCTCCTGAGTTCTCCGCGCGGATCCTCGCCCAGGACTGGCACCCTCCAGGCCATCTCTCGTTCGCATCGAGCCACGCCGGCAAGGCGCCGTTCGAGACCGCCGCCCTTCCCTACGGCGAGCAGGTGCTGTGGCCCGATCACTGCGTGCAGGGCACGCTAGGAGCGGCCTTCCATCGGGATCTGGCGACGGACGGCGCCGACCTCGTCATCCGCAAGGGATTCCGCCCGGGGATCGACTCCTACTCCGCGTTCTACGAGAACGACCAGAGCACGTCCACGGGACTCGCCGGATACCTGCGCAGCCGCGGCATCTCCCGGCTGTTCTTCGCCGGGCTCGCCATCGACTTCTGCGTGGCGTGGTCCGCGATCGACGGGACCCGGGAAGGCTTCGAATGCGCGGTCATCGAGGACGCGTGCCGGGGCATCGATCTGGACGGGTCGATGGACGCGGCCTGGGAGCGGATGGCGAAGGCGCACGTCGCGCGGGTGCAGTCCTGCGAGCTCTGAGCCAACGCTCCATGCGATACTTCGCCAACCCGACGCACAAGATTGAAACGACAATCGACGATTGGTGAAGAGGCTGGGGTAGCCTTGCTGATCGGAAACCGAAACAGCTTCGCGATCGAGCTCGAGCCGCTCGCTCCTGCGTGGGAGCGCCGTTATCTCCCCGAACGCGCGGCGTGGGCGCGGTTCTCGCTCTGGGTCAACGGCACGAACCTCTGTCGCAATCTCCTGGACGGATCGGATTCCGTTCGCCATGGCGTCAACGTTCCAATCGCCCCCATTGCGGACTGGATTGTGCGTTCCTGGACGTATCTTGCGTTCGAGGAACGTCCAGGCTGCTTTCCTCTTCGAATCTCCCAGTACGATACGGTCAGCGCTTGGGGCGATGCGCCGCCGCCGGCCGAACTCGACGAAGACCAATGGTTCGATGCCCGGGAACTCTGGTGGTCGCGTCACTTCCTGGCGGCGGCAGCCGACGGATCGCACTTGCCGAATGTCTCCCTGGTCCGTGGCGCCGACCGGCTGTTCGTCGAATGGGCGCCAACCGAGTTCCCGCGAGGCCCCGCCCCGCATTTCCTCGCGGAGCAGGGACGACAGGACATCGGCTGGACGGAGGGCGAAGACGTTCTTGTTCAGTTCGTATCACACGTCGCTCGATGGCTCCGGGACAGTGAGATCGGCCATGTGTATCCATGGGCATATCGACGGCAAGCCGATTGAAGATGTAGACGAGCAGTTGAGAGAATTCGGTGTGACCCTCATCGATTCGGAAGTTGAATGCGCCCAGGAGCGGATGCTGGCGGGCTCCCGAAGCGGCGTCGGCGCTGCCGTCGTCATCAATCGAACCCCTCGTACCGAGACACCTTGGGGTCGGAGATTCGAGTCGGTCCGTGCGCTGGGCCATCTCCTGATGGATTCGTATCGTCAGGGTGCTCTCGGCGCTGCTTCCGCGCCGTACGCTCAACCTTGGACCAGACGGCGTTCGGGAGCGTTCGCGGCGGAATTCCTGCTGCCGAGCGAAGCATTGCATGGAGATGCCCGATCACTGGATTCGTTGGCGCTCCCCGAAACGTTCGAGCAGATACTGGACAGATTCGGCGTCGGAGCGACGACCGCGGCCTATCACCTGTGGGATCGTGGGCTGCTATCGAGTTCCGACGTCCGCGACCATCTCATCGATCGATTCTCCAGCGTGGGTCGATAGGTTCCGACGCGCCGCCGCCTCACGGCCCACATCCGACTCGACGACCCCCGTTTCAGAGAGACACATGCAGATGACTTCGCCGGGTGTCGGCTGCAGCACGCCAGCGGGGCATCAAGGAGATGGACGAAGCACAATGAACGGATTCACTGCACGCCACTTCGAGCTTCTGGATCGATGGCAAGGGCACAAGCTCGACCGTTCGGACCCGGAGCAGGGACAGGCATACGAAGAACTCCGGGAAGCCTACTCCGTTACCGAGGCCTGGGCCCAAGCGGTGAAGGAGAGACTGTTTCCCTCGGGCGAGGTCATAATCCGCAAGAGGCCGACCAACCAGGCCCAGAAATGCAACGCTTACCACTGGGCCCGCATCTATCCCGAGGAACACTCACCGGACTACCTCGCCTACACCGTCGCCATCAGCGCCGTTTATGGGTTCGAAATCAAGATTGACGCCGTCGGTCTTGGCGAGCGGGACCCTGTTCGCCAAGCCTATCTCAAGCTTCGCGGCAATCAGGACAATTCCTCTCCGATCGTCACACAGATTTCGAGGGATGAAGGCCTGAGGAAGACGCTCCCGGAGCTTGTCGACTCGACCGTTCAGGCGATCAACGACTTCCGGCCCGGATACGACGAAGTGTGGGCCCAACTCGACAGGCACCGGAACCTGGACGACGAAGAAGTGCTGAAGCATTTCGACGGCAAGCCCGCTTTTCGTGAATTCCGCGTCGGATGGACGCCGGAGGACAAGTCCCTATTTTGCAAGCTGGCTCGCGCTGTGCACAGCGCCGGTCTGGACCGCTGGCACATCGATGTGGATACCCAAGTGCGCTTCGGACGCAAGAACCATGGCGCCGCCGCCGCGGTCGGGGTGCTTGCCGCCGTTAAGGGAAAAGAGAAAAGGACGATCACATTTGCACGGCTTCTCGGCTCCATTGCCGTAAAGGAATCGCATCCTTTGACAGCCGATCTTGTTGATCGGATCGAGGCCAATCTGGCGGCAGAGCCCCGCTTCCTCGACGAATGGCGAACGGAGCGCCCGGGCTTGTGGCCGGATCAAGTTGGAGATGAACCAGTCCAGCCCGATCCGGACATGAACGGCAACAAGCCGGAGCCTGCCGAAACAGGGCGTGCACCGCTCAACACCATCCTGTACGGACCACCGGGTACCGGAAAGACCCATGCGACGGCGAAGCGGTGCGTAGAGATCTGCGACGGAAAGACTCCGCAAGACGATGAAGGACTCCGCGCGCGCTACGGGGAGCTGATGGACGAGGGACGCATCGAATTCGTCACGTTCCACCAGTCCTACGGCTATGAGGAATTCGTCGAAGGGATACGTCCTGTCGCCGGCGCCGAAGAAGGCGCCGCAATGCAGCTCGGCGTGGAACCCGGCGTCGTCAAGCGCATCGCCGAGAGAGCCCGAAGGGTCACCGGGATGGACTCACGACGAATCTTCAAGCTGCCGCATGTGCTGGTGATCGACGAGATCAACCGCGCCAACATCTCCAAGGTGATGGGCGAGCTGATCACGCTGCTCGAGGAGGACAAGCGCGAAGGCGCCGAAAACGAGGTGGCCGTCACGCTGCCCTATTCCGGGCAGCGCTTCACGCTCCCGGCGAACCTTCACATTCTGGGCACGATGAACACCGCCGACCGTTCGATCGCATTGCTCGACACGGCCCTGCGCCGCCGTTTCCGATTCGAGGAGATGTCCCCGAAGTCCGATCTGCTGCAAGACGCGCATGACCGTACGGGCGTGGACCTTCCACGGGTGCTGGTTGCCCTGAACGAAAGGCTCGAATACCTGATCGACCGCGACCATCGGATCGGGCACGCCTGGTTGATGGAGGCGGAGACGCGCGACGATGTCGATACCGTCATGCG
>JAJDUQ010000199.1 GCA_022826505.1 Gammaproteobacteria bacterium | reverse complement strand
CCCAGTATAGTCTTGTCCTATCCGGTGCGTGCCGGACGCTCACGCATCGCCGATGTCTTTGGCACGATCTGCAAACAACAGATCCAGGCCTCCATCCTGAGGTACACGCTCGCTGAGTGAATTCGCCGGCCCCTGACCCTGTCAGTGGGCAGCATCTATCAGACGCAGTCCCGGATCCCGCAAAGCGACGGAGCCGGGACGACGTGCCGTACCGGCTCGCAGCAGGCGGAATCCCGGTGGACGGACATGAAGAGCCGATCGACGTGCGGCGTCGAGTGGCATCCGCCGAATCGGGGCTATCGATGGCACCGCGCAGCGTCTCGCCGTCGATGGCGAGCGCGCGGTAGCTTGCACCATGGGCCTCGTGCCAAGTGCGCAGGGCGGCGTCGAGTTGGTCGGGGTCGATGCTCAGTACGAGGCCGCGCATTCGCCGAGAGACTCGTCGGGCGGTACTGGCCGTGGTGGCTGCGCACGCGGAAGCGTTCGAGGCCGCGGCCCGGCTGAAAGGGCTGCGCGACGACGGCGTTCTGAAGGAATTCTCCGAAAAGGGCATCGGGTGCGAAGTACACGTCGTCGGCTCCGTCGCGGTGGCAGTGGCCGGCTGCGAGATGACCGAGAACGGCGCCGACGTGACGCGAGACGTCAGCATGTTTCTGCTGGTGAGAAACCCGGAAGGGTGGCGCATCGCCGCGCAAGCCTGGGACGTCGTCGAGGACATTCCCTCGGCGTTTGCCTCGGCGGGGCTGCGGAGCGGCGGCGAACGGTAGTGACATGACACGGCGAGAACAATCGTCGGACCACCGTGCAACAAACCACCATGGTGAGCGAAAATGGCCCACGTATTGCTGCTTGATTCGTCCGCACGGGTACCGCGGTCATTGAGCCGCCGATTGACCACGGAATTCTTCAATCTCTGGCGTGCGCGACGGCCGGAGGATCGGATCGTTCGTCGAGATCTTGCGAGGGACCCACCGCCGCATGTGACCGAAGAGTGGATCGCCGCCGCCTTCGCCGCGCCGGAGGAACGCTCGCCCGGGCAACGGCGCGCTCTGGAGGCTTCCGATCGGCTGATCGACGAAGTGCTCGCCGCCGATGTCATCGCCATCGGCACGCCCATGTACAACTACGGCATGCCGTCGACCCTGAAGGCATGGGTCGACCAGGTCGTTCGCATCGGCCGGACGTTCAGCTTCGACCTGGCACGCGGCGATGAACCGATCGAACCGATACAGACGGGGAAATCCCTAATCCGGCGCGACCGTGTCGCCCGTGTAAAAGGCCGCCGTACGCTGTGCCGCTGCGCGCGCAACGTCGGCGTCCGTTCCCGCCGCCTCGGCCGCCCGGCCCCACGCCGCACTGCTTCCGACGATGAGCGCCTTTCCGTCACGAGTCGTGTGGAACGTTGCTCCGTCCAACTTGGGTTCGTTCGGCCGCGCAAGGTGCAGTTCCATCCCCAGCAAGCCCATCTCCCAACCTACGCCGACGGCACCGGGGCCGAACTTGCGCCAGTGGTCCGACACCAGCGCGGAATGCGTGATCGCAAGGCGCGAGCGGCCGGTACCATCGTTACACAGACGCGCCTCCACCCAGCTCACGTCACCGCCGAACTCCCACGTCAGCCCGAGATACGAGGGACGCTCGCAGTGCCTGATCGTGCCGCCTGCGTTTCCCTCCAGTTGGTAGCGACCGCCGAGTTCGAGGCGACCGCTGACTGGCAGGAACCAGCGTGGGATTCGTTCCGCGCTCGTCACGGCGTCCCAGAGGTCTTCCACTGTCGTCGCGTAGCTGCGGGCCAAGGTGACCGCGCGAGCCGCCTGTCCGTCGCGCTCCAGGGACGACACTGTGCGCTCCACGGCGCCGAGGAGGCGTTCGACATCCAAGTCCATGGCGTCTCCGTTTCGTCAAGCAGACGACTATCCAGGTACATGCCTCTGCGTACAGCAAATGCCCGGCCTGATCGTAAAGAAGGCGGCGCGTCGAGAGTCCGATGTGGCCTTGGTCGCCACCACCGCCTGGTCGTGTCCGCTTCAGCCGAGCGCCGCTTCCACCTCGGCGTCGCTCATCCCCACTTTCTCCGTCGCGGCGAGGATGTCCTCCCACGCACCCTCGGAAAGCGGCAGGCCGCTCTCGAGTCGTTCGGCCATCGTCATCCGCTCCTTCTCGCCCGGCACCAGCACCTCGCCGCCGGCCCGCAACGGCCGCGCCGCCTTCCAGTACTCGACGTAGGCGCTCACCTCGCGGGCGAACCAGTCGTCATCATGGAACGCGTCGACCTGCATGTAGATCGAGAACATTCCGTTGCAGAACCTGCGCATCCCGGTCTCGCCGGGGGCGGCGGCGGTGCCGGAGCCGGTCAGGGCGCCGCCGAACATCTCCATGAAGAAGTTGAGTCCGGATCCCTTGTGGAGACCGAACGGGTTGAGGGCGCCCGGGCCTGCATTCGGGTTGGGGGTCTGTCCGGGCGGCGTCTCGCCGTAGAGGGGGAGCGGATCGGAGGTGTAGTTTCCGTCCGCATCGACCAGCGCATCTCCGGGCAGCGGCTTGCCGCCGTGCAGCGCGACCATCGCCTTGCCTTCGGCCACCACCGAGGTGGCGAAGTCGTGGATGATGGGCGGTGCGTCGGGACGCGGCACGCCGGCGCAGAACGGCGAGGTGCTGCCGCGGCGCTCGATCGCTCCATAGGGGGCGACAATCAGGCTACCGCGCACGTTCACCATGTGAATGGACGCGCAGTTCGACTCCGCGGCCCGCTCCGCCCAGTCGCCGATTCGGCCCAGATGGCCGGAGTTCTTGAGCGCGGTGACCGCCACTCCGTGCCGGCGCGCCTTCGCGACTCCGAGATCGACGGTCTGTTCCCCGACCGTCTGCCCGAACCCGTAGTCGCCGTCCACCACCGCCAGCACCTCGGTCTCGCGCTCGACCTTGATGCGCCGGCCCGCAAACACCTTGCCCTCCTCCATCCACTCCACGTAGCGGCGGGTGCGGAGCACGCCGTGCGAATCGTGCCCGCGAAGATTCGCGCCGGTCAGCCGCCGTGCGATGCGCCGGGCCTCCTCGGCGTCGCAGCCGGCGTGTTCGAAGATTGCGCCGACGAGGCGTTCCATCGCCGATGCATCGACGTGGACATGGCCGTCCGTGTGGCGGACGGCGGCATGCGCGGCGCCGCTCATCCTCGCGCCTCGGCAATCGCGCTTGCGCAGGCGGCGCTGTAGATCCGGATGTCGCTGCCGAGCGTCACGAGGTCGAAGCCCGTGTCGAGCATCCGCTTCGCGTACGCCGGGGCCAGGCAGTGGATGCCGCAGCGTCTGCCTGCGTCCTTGCACGCGCCGAGAATTCGTCCGACCGCCTCGACCACCGCGGGCTCGTCCGGGTCGAGCTTCGGCACATGGCCCATCGAGAGGGCGAGGTCGCTCGGGCCGATGTAGACGCCGGTCAGCCCAGGGGTCTGCGCGATCGCTTTGACGTTTTCCAGTGCTTCGGCCGTCTCCACCATGGCGAGGGTGATCACGGTGTCGTTCGCCTTCGCGAAGTAGTCGGCGCCGTGGACGAGCATGGCGCGAGTAGGTCCGAAGCTCCGGCTACCCACCGGAGCGTAGTTGGCGTAGTGAACCAGCCGCGCCGCGTCGGCGGCGGTGTTGACCATGGGACAGATGATTCCGAGTGCCCCGGCGTCGAGCAGCTTCATGATGATGCCGGGCTCGAGCCACGGCACCCGCGCCATCGGGGTCGAGTCGCTCGCTGCCAGCGCCTGGAGCATGGAGAGCGCCGCCTGATAATCGTTGAGGCCGTGCTGCAGGTCGATGGTGACGGAGTCGAATCCGGCTTTGCCAGTGACTTCGGCGATGACGGGGTTGGGGGCGGAGAGCCATCCGTTGACGGCGCCCCCTCCAGAGTTCCAGGTGTCGTGCAGCTTGGTCTTCAAGGCGATGCTCCTTGGCGAGTCGGTTTCCGGGCCGAAGAAAGGCGGCGCAACGTACTGGGGGCAGGGGAAGAGCGTCAAGCAGGTGGCCAAGACCTCGGCCGGGAACCAACGGAGGCAACCCTCCGAACCGGGTGGCGGCCGGGAAGTTGCCGGCTTCTACATGGAGAAAGTCGCTCTCTCGGTGCACCGTCCCCACGATGACCATGGACTTTCCAGAGAGGTTGTCGAGAAACGCGTCGGCGGGAATGCGGCTCTACGGCAGGTGTTCGCCGAACGCCTGGCCGTCCTGGAAGGGTACGACGCAGAGGAAGCACGTCACCGACAGGAAGACGAGGCGCCGGATGAAGCGTGGGCCAGGAAGAGGCAACAGGAGCGCCGGGAATGGCGCGAAGTCGTGACATCGCAGCAAGCGGCTCTGGGCGAGGGGCAGGGTGATCCGGCGCTTCTCGAACAGCTCGCCCTAGTCTGGTTCGGAGGGTACATCGGCGTCGAAGGAGATACCCCGGAGGCCCGGCTTCGATGCCTACTCCGCGATGATGAACTGCCCGGCGACGACGGTCCGGTCCGGGTGATCCTGGACGCCTTCTGCGGAACGGTTGGCCGACCGGACGTTCCGGACCTGTCGGAGATCGTCCGTCTTCACTCCGAACATCAGCGCCACCGTCTGGCGTTTCCGTTCCTGGCCGGAATGGAAGTGCTTGCACCAGCGGCGCGGGCGGAGTGGGTCGAGCGGGACGAGACACAGATACGGCAGGCGTTTGCATTTCACTACACGGCGTCTCTCGAGGATCGGTCGCCCGTCTGGTACGCCCGTTGTTGACGTCGCATCCCCGAATCGCCGCCGATGTCTTGATCGAGCTGACCCGGGCGGAGATGCGCAATACGGCATCTACCTCGTGTTCTGGTTCGGCAACGAGCCGGAACCCTGCCAGATGCCCGAGTCGGGACCGCGACCGAAGAGCGCCGCCGCGCTCGAAGAACGGCTGCGCGACACGCTCTCGCCGGAGGAGGCGCGCCTGATCTCGGTCCTTGTGATCGATGTTGCAAGGCCCGGAACGTGTCTTGTGGATGCGGAGGGAGCGGTCAAACGGCCGTGACGTAGCTCGTCGCGAAACGTTGACGCCGCCATCATCTGCGTCGGTTTCGATCGACCATCCGTGACGAGATCAACCGCCGGAAGCTTCTCGAAGCCGGGCGACGAATGTCGTGTGATCCGGGCTCCCGACGCCCGCACGCGCTGTTTCGATCGCCCCGGCGACGTCGCCACCGAGCAGCGCGTCGACGTCGATCCGCAGACCCGGGAACACCTTGCTCCGGAGCACCCCGGTGTCGTCGGCGAGTAGCGGGCGGTATTCGTCGTCGACCAGCTCGAACCCGTCGATACGCTCGTCGAGGGTCCGCCAGACCAGGTACTCGCGCACCCCGTTGCGGCGATAGACGTTCAGCTTGTCGTGCAGGTCGTGGGAGGCGCTGCTGGCCGCGACCTCCACAACCAGCTCCGGCGCCCCTTCGATGTAGTCGTCGTCGCTTATGCGCGAACGGCCGCCGGATTCCGACTTGACGAGGAGGGCCGCATCCGGCTGGACCTCGTTGTCGAGGTCCAGCCGGACCGTGGCGTTGTCCAGGTGCAGAGTGCCGGGCGTGAACGCGGCGTAGGTGCCGAGGAGAACGTGAACGGCGGCTTGCGGGCCTCCGTGACTGGTGGCGCGGGCCGGCGATGCCACGTAGACGACCCCCTCGATCAGCTCCGCCTTCCTGATGTCCGGCCGGGCGGCGTATCTGCGTTCGAACTCGCATCGCGTGAGCCGGTCACCACTCTCCAGGCACCGAGTGACCGCAGGCAGAGACCCCGGCTCCGAGCCTTCAGGTGGCAATGGAATCGAGACTGCTTCGGTCACGGGTCGATTGTCGCCGATGCGTTCGTTCAATCGTGCCACAAATCGGACAGGTGCGGCTTGCGCCTCGTCCGCCCGGGTTCATCGACAAGCTCCTCCAGCCACGCCCGCCCGCGTTCTCCGCCGGGATGGAACCAGCCCGCGGGCAGAAGGATGACCCGTCGATGACCCATCCCGTCTCAGGACACCTTCAGCTCCGCCAGCCGCTCGATGAACCGCCTCTTGCGTTCATGCCGTTCGCGAAGCGATCGAACGCGCTCCGAGAACTCCTCCACCGACCCGGCTTCCTCGGCCAGCGCCCGGAGATCGTGCAGCAGATCCACCGCCCGCCCATAGCCGGCGGCATTGCGCCTTTCGATCTCCGTCTCCACCTCGCGCCAGACGCTTGCCGCACCGCGCGCCGCGAGGTAGCCGAGCCGCATCCGCCGGGCCTGCTCCTCCTGCTCCGCCTGCCGGCGCCGTTCGGCTTCCCGCCGTTCGGCCGCCGCGGTCTCGCGCTCCTTGCGGATCGCCGCGGCGCGGGCGCGCAGGTCCGCAACGCTCCGGCGGCGCTCCCCACCCTCCCCGGCCGCCTCGCGAACCCTGCTCCGGACCTCCGACGCCACATGCGGGTCGCCATCGACGAGACGCTGAAGCAGTGCCGTCTTCTCGGTCTCGGGGATGGCCGCGATCGCATCGCGAACGGCACTGTCGGAGATTCCTCCGCCATCCACGCTCGCAGACCGCTCGGCCGACGCTCGCACCAGATCCGGATCGACGTGGAAGAAATCGGCGAACGCGTCGAGCCCACCGGTCAGCGGACCGATGCCCGGCAGCGGCTCCTGCTCGTCGTCGCCCAAATCCCCGGCTTGCGCCGCCGTCAGCCAGAGGAGGTAGAACAGCCTGAGATCGCCTGCGAGCAGTTCGGCGCGAAGAGAAGCGAGCGCGCCGAGCCAGCCTTCGCCTTCTTCCCAATCCGCGTATGCCGAGTCATGGAAGTGCATGTCGACGATCACGTTCTCGTCGGACTCCCAAGCCTCGACCCATTCGACCTCGTGCAGGAATACGGCGAGCCGCGAAGGGTCCAGAAAGCGTTTCGGCAGCCGGATCATCAGCCGCCGTGTCCCCCAGTTCGCGATATGGAGGTGCAGGTCGAACCAGCGCTCCACGAGCTTGCGGGGATCGCCCCTGAAGTCGCCGTAGTTGTAGGTGTTGGTGAAGCTCGTGGAGGTTACCCGCGCCCGCGAAGACAGTGCCTGCAGCTCCGCTCTGTCCGTCTTTCCGAGCGGCCTGTCGATGGCCTGAAATTCGTAGTACTGATATTCGCTCACCGTCGGTCTTCTCCCTTTCGAAGCGTCCGAGTCATGGCCCGGCGTCCCCCCGTCGGCCCGGTGCCACCCTCGCAACCGGCCAGCGAGGTGGTAGCGTATACCTTTTCTTGTAGCAGGATGCATTCATGGCGCTGAGCATCAAGAACGCGGAGGCCGAGCGACTCGCCAGGGAGCTCGCGCGAGAACGGGGCACGACGGTGACCCGCGCCGTCATCGGCGCCCTCGACGACGCACTCCGGCGCACGCGTGGCCGCAAGGTCGCGCCCTCGATCAGGGACGCCATCCTCGATATCTCGAATCGCTGCGCCGCGCTGCCCGACCTCGACACGAGACCGGCCGACGACATTCTCGGATACGACGAAAGCGGGGGCTTCCGCTGATGGGTGAATGGATGGTGGGAACATGAACGACGACATCAGGATATGGGAGGTCGGCGACCCGTCGAAGGCCGCGACACCGGTGGAATCGACCAATCGGATGGAGACGGAGGCGCTGCTGGAGGAGTTGCTGGCCGGAAATCCGGACATGCTGATGACCGGCCTGACGCTGGTGGGCCGTCAGATGCCGACCGACGACGGCGGCTTTCTCGACCTGCTCGGTGCGGACCATGTTGCCGAGCACTCGGGCAAGAACGAGGTCGACAAGATCGACGACTTCGCAGCGTGGTACGGCGACCGGCAAGGCAAACCATTGACCGACGCGAGGCCGACGAGGATGGTGCTGGTCGGCCTCGGCGCCGACGCCCGGGCGCACCGCATGGTCGAGTTCCTGACGCAGAGAGGGGTCGACATCTCTCTCCTGACGTTTCACGGCTACCGGTACGGAGACAGAATGCTTCTGGCCCGACAGATCGAGAAAGGCGCAGGGCCGCCCGACATCGGTCCCGGATCGATGCAAAGTGATGCCGAGCGCCGCAGGACACTTGACGAGCGGGCCAGGGAGCTGGACATGGACGATCTCTGGCAGGATGCGGTCAAGGCGCTGAGCATCGCCTCCAGCGGCAGCCCCACGAAGTCGGGCATCACCTTCTACCTGCCCAAGATCACGCTGCCTGACAACGTCAATGTCTCCGGCTCCCATTCGGTGGTGATCGACCCCTCCGGTGCGATACGCGTGACCTTCTATCCCGGAGCGATCGACGTGTGTTGGGAGAAGTTCCATGACCAGCAGGCGACGATCCCGTTCAAGTGCGAGACGCCACCCAATGCGCCGCAGACGAAGCGGGCCCGGGAGCAGTGGTACTGTCTGTTGCTGTGTAAGACACTCGGATACGGGGACGAGAAAGACCGCCAGACGGCAGAGTGCGGTCCGGGAAGGCTCAATCACGTCGCGGCGGAGTCTTCTCGGCGATGTAGGCTGCCCCGCAAAGGCCCCTCCAACCAAGGCCTCCGCGCGCCGACGCCGAACGCATCTTACATGACCGACGGGGTGTGCGGGTCGCCCCGATCATGGGCGTTTGACAAGAAGACGACGTGGGAGAAGCACAAGGAGGCGCTCACCGTGCTTGCGAGCGACGTGCATGAGGCGTGGCGGGAGATCAGGCGCCGTGGAGCCGACGCGTAGCGCCGGACATCGTCATGCTGAAGGCCGAGCTGCAAGACATCATCGACGCCGGGGAAGGTGCCAAGGCCGAGTTCAAGCGCGACGGCGTGCGTCCTGAGCGGCTGGCCCGCGAGATCGTGTCGTTCGCCAACATGAACGGCGGGCGGATTCTGGTCGGAGTGGAAGACGACGGGACCATCACCGGCGTACGGCGCCGTGACCTCCAGGCATGGGTGATGGACACGGTGGTCGGCCGATACGTGGTGCCGCCGATTATTCCCGACTACGACGAGCTCGACACCGTCGGCGGCATGGTGGCGGTGATCGACGTGCCTGCGGGCGTCGCCAAGCCCTACGCGGTCAAGCGAGGCGAGCGGCTCGACTACTACCTGCGGCTCGGCAACACCTGTCAGCTTGCGTCGCGCGAGCAGATGGCGCGTCTGTTCGAGAGCGGTGGGCTGGTCTCCGTGGAGAAGATGCCGGTGCACGGCAGCCACGCCGGGGAGCTGGACGACCGGCGCCTGCGCGAGTACTTCGAGCGCATCCTGGGCGATGACGACACGCACGACTGGAAGCGCAGACTGCTCTACCGCGACCTTCTGGTGGACACCGGCGGCGGAGGGGTACGGTGCAGCTATGCGGCCTGCGTCCTGTTCGCCAACGAGCCGCGACGGCGCCTCCCGCAGGCCGGGCTGCGGCTGATGGTGTTCCCCGGCTCGGACATGGACTACGACGCGAGCATCGACGAAGTGCTTGACCTGCCCTTCGTCGGGCTGGGCGAGGGTGCGCAGGGCAGGTTCGTCGAGCAGTCGCTGCCGGAACGCACGCTCAGCTACCTGCAGCCGCACATCAGCCGCGAGCGCCTGTCGGGTATGACGCGGCGCCGGTTCTGGGACTATCCGGTGGAGGTTATCCGCGAGCTGCTCGTCAACGCGTTCGCCCACCGCGACTGGACGAGGCAGAACGATACGAGGCTGGTCGTGTACCGGGACCGGATGGAGGTGACGAGCCCGGGCGCGCTTCCCAACGGGATGACCATCGACAAGATCCGGTCCGGCCAGCAGTCGCCGCGCAACACGCATATCGTGCGCATCCTCCGCGACTACGGTCTGATGGACGACCGGGGCATGGGGATCCGCCGCAAGGTGATCCCGCTGATGCGGGAGCGAAACGGGACCGAGCCCCACTTCGAGGCCACGGACGATTACTTCAGGGTCACCCTGTGGAAACGGCGCAAGGCCCGGAACGTGTCTTGCGGAGGGAGCGGCCAAACGGCCGTGACGTAGCTCGTCGCGAAGTGTCCCCGCGCGCCGGTCCGTCCCGCACCCGTCCTCAGTGTTCGGCGAGCCCTCGCGCAAGGAGCGTTGCAGCGAGCTGATTCAAAACGTCAGACCATGTGCACGGACCACTGTCCTGACGTTCTCGGGTGTCCAATCCGCCTTCGGATTCGCCTTCATGCGGATCGACGAAGCCGGGGCTTTGGTCCGCATCCCGTACCAGGGTGGGGGGCGTGCCGGCCCGCGAGCGCCATGTACTTCGCCGCGACGGGCTGAGGAGGTGCAGGCGGTGGAACTCTTGCGGACCGCGCGATGCTCAAGGTGGGCCCTCCACGAAACTCCGCTCCAAAGAGCTGGGTGGCGATCGATCGGCCGAGGATCTCGGCCAGGAGCGGAGGAGTGGCATTGCCGGCTTGCCGGACCTGCTCACGATGGCTTCCCTCGAGCTTCCAACAGCTCGGAAAAGTCTGCAGCCGCAGAATCTCCTCCGGCGCAAGAGGACGGCTGTCCCAGTGAAAGGGTCCCGTGGCCGGACCGGGATTTGCCGGCACCGTCCAGGCAGGCTCGGCCTTCGCGAGCTTGAGAAGAAAGGACCAGAACCGGCGCCGGTATCCGAAGAGCGACGGCCCCTCTCCGCGCTCGGTGAAGTACTGATAATTCCGACCCTCCGGGACCGAGGGCAGCAGACCCGCGAAACGCCCGCTTGGAGCCGGCGTCTTGTCCGGACGCACGTCTTGAAGCGCATCCCAAGCGCACACCGGACGGGCGCGATGGGTGACAAGGGGCCATGCGGGAGCTTCGCCATTTCGAAGCACGATGACGAAGGCACGTCTGCGGCGTTGCGGAGCACCGAGCTCGGCCGCATCGAGCACTCTGTGTGACAGCTTGTAGCTGGTGCCGCTTCGGCGGTTGATCTCCGCAAGGCGCTCCTGGAGAAACGGCAGGGCCGAGCTTCCGCCGTTCACGAACCCCGACACGTTCTCCATCAGCACCGCGTGGGGCAGAAAGCGCTCGATCAGCGTGATCAGGCCCCGGAGACAGTCGGTACGATGGTCGTTCAGCCCGAGAGCTCCGGTCCGGGCCCATTGAGCAGCCTTCGAGAACGGCTGGCAGGGCGGCCCAGCGGCTAGCAGGGCAAGCTCGCCGGGGCTGAATCCGAGGTGATCCGGGCGCACATCACGCGCGACCTCGTTGATGTCGTGCGGCTCCAGAAAGGGCAGCCGGGGACGATTGAGCGCGAGGGAACGTCGTGCAGCGGCATCGTTCTCGACTGCGCCAACGAGCGTGAACCCCGAGCGTTCGAGGCCGATATCAAGCCCTCCGATGCCGGAGAAAGTCGACAGACAGAGAAGCTGCCCGTTGGCGATGCCGTGACCCCTGCGGCGCGTCAATGTCTGCTCCCCGGTCCCGCTTCCCGGCTCGATTCAACTATGCTCGGCGCCGGGAGTCGAGAGCAGGACACGACGTCCCTGGAGCAGTCCTCATGACGAGCCGAGGATCCACGGTGCCGGAAGCCGCCGATGTCCGTCGGCTCCGGGAGATCGAGAATCGGCTGAGGAGAGAGTACGGACAACCCCGTCACTTCAACCCCACAGACCCTCTCGACGATCTGATCTTTCTGGTGCTGTCCAGGATGACCCAGGAGGTCAAATACATCAGGACGTACTCCCGTCTCAGAGATTCTCTCTCGACATGGCATGCAGTACGTGACGCTCCGCCCGACGAGCTGGAGACGCTCATCCACGAGGCCGGTCTCGCACCGACCAAGGCCGCGCAGATTCAGGCAATCCTCGGAGAGATCGAGGCACGAGAGGGTCGCCTGAGCCTGCATCGGCTCCGGGGCATGGAGACCGATGAGGTCGAGCAATATCTCACCAGCCTGCCGGGGGTGGCACGAAAGACCGCTCTGTGCGTCATGCTCTACACCCTCGGAAGGGACGTCCTGCCCGTGGATACTCATGTGTGGCGGGTGGCGCAACGGCTGGGGCTCGCTCCCGCAGGCCAGTGGAGCGAGGCGCGGGGGCGTGCTCTCGAGGCCGCGGTCCCGGGAGACCTGCGAGGATCACTTCACGTGACAATGATCGCACACGGCCGGCGTGCGTGCCGCGCACGCGCGACGACCTGCGAGAGATGCATGCTCGTGGATCTCTGTCCGACGGCCGATGTCAACCCGCGATCGGCTCGACATCCTCCTCCTGTACTACCCTGATGATCTCGCGTTCGTCGGCTTCGATCTCCTCCTTGAACCGCACCAGTCGAAGCCTGTCCAGCACGACGGCATCGCCTTTGGAGGTCAGCCAATCCATCGTCCGACGCTCGACGTGATGGGGTACGGCGAGAAATGGCGCCGGGGGAACCCGGGTGCCGATGAAGATCTTCCATTCACTCGGGCTCGGCTCCTTGATCTTGGTGCTCCAACTATCACTCCTCCCTACCGTGACCTGGCCGATGAATCCCCAGGTACCTGGCCGCAAGTCCTCTTCCCAGCCGAGATGGCAGAGAACATCCACCCCTTCGTCATGGGCCCACACGCGTCTCGGCGCCTCGTCGGGCGCCGCTTTGAGTCCAACCTGTTGGCAGGCGATCCGTAACGCCGCCGCGAATGAGTGACCCTTGCGCCGGTGCGCAGCCAGCCCGGCCGACAACATTCCGCGAGCCTGCAGCACCTTCACTACAGTCCGCTCGAACAACTCCGCCGGTCGGTGCATCGAGCTCACCTGGAATGCGTGCGCGATGGTCAGGGCGAGCACCACCGCGTACACACTTGCGCCGGGGTCGACGCGGGAGCCGAGTGCGACTGCCTCATCCGTGACCTCGAAGGGATATAGATCGGCAAGCACGTCACAACGCTCGTCCATCTGCCGGAATACGATGGACGCCATTTCGTCGGCTTCGTCGAGCTGCTCCGACAACACTCCGGATTCCCCGTCGATATGATCGCCTTCACGGGATTGAAGCAGCTTGAAGTGCTCGAGTCTCCAGTGGTTGTCGGCGAGAAAGTCCGCGAGGGTTGCCCGCTTCACCGGTTGACCCTTGAGCGCGAGCAGCTCGACGTAGTCCGCCAGTAACGAAGCTCGCGCATAGGGGCCATAGGTGTCGAGCTCAGGCGTCCTGATCACGATCGTCCATCCGATCCTTGACGATGGCCCGCGCCGAGCGGGCAAGCCGCGAAAGCTCCTCCGTGGCCTGGAGCAGACTGTTCGAGAAGTCCACCGTCTCCGCTCGGGAGAGCGCCTCCACGAAGAGCTCCAGACTCTCCACGAGCCGCTGGGCGCGTGGCTCCAGATCCAGCTCCTCGACGACCTGTCTGGCCAGGCTCAGGTCGCCCGTCTTGCGCAGCGTTGCGCGTGCACGTTCGTCGGCGAGGGCTCGTCCGTAGATCGTGACGTCCCGAGAGTCCCCCAGCACCGCTCGACTTCGTCCTCTCTTGCTCTGCAGATCTCCAAGCACCTCTGCGAGCTTGTCGCAGTCGATTCTCTCCAGGGCCAGCTCGATCTCCTGGTACGACCGTGCCTTTCTTATCCCGACGTACTTCCTGATGTCCGCCGAGTTCATGCAGCGAAGCCAGACTCCGAATCGATGCTCCTGGACGTAGGCGACGTTCAGACCGAACTCCTCCCTTGCGTAGAGCAGGATGCGGATTGCGAGGTACGGGTTCCTGACCCCCTGGGCGTTGCTTCCCACCCGCCGGCCAAGCTCTCGAAACGGATCACCGAAGCCCTTGGCCACGAGCTGGTGGACCTCGGTCAGCAGGTACCGGGCCTTCGCCTCCGGCGGCCATGTCTTCAGTCCGCCGATGTGTCTGAAGCCGATATATGCGTGGATCTGGTCGCGATCCGGTATGAGAAAGCACGGAATCTCGACGAGCGCCTCGAGCTGCGCACTGGATGGGTGGATGCCGAAGAATCCGGCATCGTCAGCTTCGGGAGACTCGTGCAGAATCTTCAGTGCCGCGAGTCGCCGGTTGCCTTCAACGACAGTGTATCTATCCTCCCCGCGCCTCTTGTCCCCCTTCTTCCCGCGCTTCTGGACGACGATCAGAGGCTCGTGCCGGAAGAAGCCGTTGTCCAGGTAAGACTGCGCGAGCTCTTCCAACGCTCCCTGCTCGAGCAGGAAGCCGAGAACCTCCGATTGCGATGCCCCTTGGAGCCCTTCCGGGAGCCGCGGGTTCTCGTCGTCGAGATGTAGCCTGTCGAAGGGAATCCACAGAATCACCTGCTCCCGCGTGTCGGTTTCATTCATTCGCGATGTTCCTTTGCGGGGCGAGACGAGAAGATGGCAAATGCAGCTTCCACGAAATCAGGGATCAGGGCTGGCTGGGCGGTTCGCCCTTCGGATGAGTGCACGCGGCTTGTTTGAGGGGAATTGGGGGGATCCTGCTCGCACTGGGTGATGTGTGAAGGCGGGTGCCCCCCGAAGAGCTTGCAAGAAGTTCTCCGGGGGGGTTGTCTCGGTGACTGTCAGATCAACTGAGAC
>JAJDUQ010000190.1 GCA_022826505.1 Gammaproteobacteria bacterium | reverse complement strand
CGTTGGAGTACGGTCACTGGCTTGCTCCTGTGGATGCCCGAGTCTTCGTCACCTCAAATCATCCCACACACCCCGCCCGGCGACTTCCCAGTTCTCCCGCTCCAGCACCCCTCAATTTGTAAAGCTGGATGACCAGTCCCGTATAGCGACAGGGCGGCAGGGGCGAAAATCGATTGGAATCGTCAGGTTGCCGTGGTGAAACCGGCGGTGCTTCGCAGGCGAGTCGGTGCCGATGCCGGGTCGGTACTGGTAATGTGAGCAGCAACCGGACACGTTGTCCGGCACCGCCCCCGGAGAACGACCAGGGAGGTTGGACGTGACCCTCGATCGCGAAGACGTCAGCCTGGATCTCGGTACATTGCGCGCCGCATACCGCGAAGGCTCGCTCACTCCAACGTCGGTCGTTGAAACGGTCCTGCGCCGCGTCGCGGATCGCGGGGACGACGGGGTGTGGATTTCTCGTGTTCCGGACGATCAGGTCCTGGAACGGGCCGAGGAGCTGGAGGGTCTCGATGCAGGTGTGCGCCGCCGATCCGGCTGAACGCGAACCTCGGTATCTACACGAACTTCGTGAACCTTCTGGACCTCAGCGCGATTGCCGTCCCGGCCGGCTTCGATTCAGGAGGCCGCCCATTCGGGACCACGCTGGTCGCTCCGAGCTTCAACGAAGTGCTGCTTGTCGACATCGGCGGCGAGTTTCATCGCCGTACCGGTGTCCCCATGGGCGCGAGCCGAGACCAACACGATCGCAACTGCGATGCCGATGATGGACTGGAACTTCCAGCGCAGGCACTTCGACGGCATCGTGCCGGGACGAATCATCGTCAAGTGAGGGTGCGATCCAGCGTTCGTTCGTCCCGCGTAAGCCGGCGTTGTCCGTTTCCCGCCCGAGCAGCGGAGTCCGACGTCACCGCCGGCAGTTCGCCGTTTCGACCTCGTCCACCGTCCATGTGGCCATATCGACCGCGACCTTGTAGACCTCTCGGGCACGCTCTGCCGAGACCTTGCCCTCGCGTACGTCGCGCAGCACCAGCGCGGGGTCCCGTTCTTCCGGCGGCCCGTACCCGCCACCGCCGCAGGTCTGGTAGCTGACGACGTCGCCGGGATTCAGATCCACGGTGGTCTTGGAACCCAGCTCCCGGGCGTCGCCGTCCGGGTCGAGGATGTAGTACGCCTTGCGTCCGTCCTTTCCTCCGAACAGTCCCCATGGCCCCCAGCGGTCCCGGTCGGCGAGCACGGTGAAGGTCACTTCGTGGTCGTCGAACCGGTAGTCGCGTCGCACCCCGAGACCGCCGCGGTGTCGGCCGGCGCCCTCGGAATTCTCCACCAGCTCGTAGCGCAGGATACGCACCGGATAGTTGATCTCCGTCTCCTCGACCGGAGCGTTCTCGGTGTTCTGGCCGTGCGTCTGCACCGCATCGGGTCCGTCGCTTCGCGCCCGGCCGCCATAGCCGCCGCCGAGCGTTTCCAGGTAGCAGTAGTACGCGCCGGTGCGGGGATCGACGCCGCCGAACCCCGCGTGGCACTGCATCGCCTTCGTCCCCGCGATCATCTGCTCGGGAATGGCCTGGGCGAGTGCCTTGAAGATGGTGTCGTTGAGGCGGACCTGGGTCTCCCAGCCGGCCACCACGGGAAATGGGTGCACGCAGTTCACCACCGTTCCCTCCGGGGCCAGCAGGCGCACGTGCCGGTAGAAGCCCTCGTTCACGGGCAGATCGGGGTCCGCGACGCACTTGAGCGCGTAGGCGGCGGCCGAGTAGGTCTGGGCGAAGGTGGAGTTCACGGGTGCGCGGCGTTGCGGATCGGAGCCGGTGAAGTCGAACATGACCCCATCCGCGTCGATCACCACCCGCACCACCAGGTGCACGGGCCGCTCGGTGAACCCGTCATTGTCCACGTATCCGTCGGCGACGTACTCGCCGTCCGGCAGCCTGGAAAGTTCGGCCTTCGTGCGCCGATCGGTGTAGGCGATGAGTTCGTCCATGTAGAAGTTCACGGTCTCCGGTCCATATCGCTCGAACAGGGCGGCGAGGCGTCGCGCCCCGGTGTTGTTGGCCGCGAACTGGGCCCGAAAGTCGCCCGCCGTCTCGCGCTTGGATCGGATCTGGGCGAGTATCAGCCGGAACACGTCGCCGACGATTTCCCCTCCCTTGACCATCTTCACCGGGGGAATGATCACCCCCTCCTGGTAGATCTCCCGGAAGGCGCCCACGCTCGCCGGGGCGCCGCCGCCCACGTCGACATGGTGGGCGAGGTTGCCGAAGTAGCCCTGGATTTCGCCCTGGTAGTGGAAGGGAGCCACCACCACGATGTCGTTGAGGTGGGCGCCGCTCGGGTAGGGGTAGTTGACCACGAGGTGATCCCCGGGTCCGAGGTTCTCCGGCCCGTAGTCGAGGACCGCCTGGCGCACGGTTCCCACCATCGAGCCGAGGTGGTTGGGCTGGCTGAACGACTGCGCGATGGGGCGCAGATCCCGGTCGAACAGGCAGCAGGAGAAGTCGCAGCGCGTCTTGATGTTGGTGGAGTAGGCGCTGCGGCGCAGCGCCAGCGCCATCTCCTCGGTGGCCTCGAGGAAGCCGTTGCGAAGGACCTCGAACTTGATGGGATCGACCTTCATGGAGTGCTCCACGGGGTGTCGGACGATTGAAGGGATGATACAGCCGTCCGCGCGGCGGAATGATGCGGGGGTGGTAGCTACCCCGACCGCAGGCGAATCCGGATGCGACGCAGGGCCGGTGTCGTTGTGCTAAAACACCACCTTCGACTCTGGACGCCGCGATTGCCGCGGTCCCGCGAACAGAGAGCAAACGGTGACGGTGCGGCTGCAGACCTTCGAGACGCTGCGCGACGCCTCGACGGCGGTGGTGGGCGATTCCTCCACCCGCTTCCTCGGCGGCGGCACCCTGCTCGTGCGCGCCCTGAACGAAGAGGTCGCCGATTTTTCGACCCTGGTGCGCTGCACCGACCGCGCGTTGACCGAGGTCCGTGCCTCGGGGTCGCGGGTGCGCATCGGTGCCGGGGTCACCATGACCCGAATTCTCGCAAGTTCCGAACTCGCTCTTCTCCACTCCGCCGCCCGCTCCGTCGGTGGACCCGCCGTGCGCGCACAGGCGACGGTCGGAGGCAATCTGTTTGCGCCGCCGCCCTATGGCGACCTCGTTGTCGCACTGCTCGCGCTCGGGGCACGGGTTTCGGTCCAGAGCGGATTCAGTCCGCGCGAAATCGCAATCGACGAATTCCTGCGCGACCGCGACTCGCATTCGCGAGCGGTTGTCGTCGCGGTCGAATTCGCCCGCCCGCGAGGCGAGCGCTCGTTCAGGTTTCTGAAGGTGTCGAAGGTTCGGCCCAAGGGGGTGTCGCTGCTCACCATTGCGGCGAGGCTCGAGGATTCGGCCCGCCGACTCTCTTCCGTTCGGGTCGCCTACGGCAACATGGCGCCCGCACCGATGCGTGCCGCCGCGGTCGAACGTGCGCTGGAGGGCGGGCGCCTGGAACGGTCGACCGTGGAGGAGGCGGCCGCGGTTGCCGCGGACGGTTGTTCACCCCCGACCGACGCCATCGCGTCCGCGTGGTATCGGCGGGAGGTTCTGCCGGTGCACCTCTCGCGACTGCTTCTCGACCAAGGGTAGAACGGCTGGGGCGCGATGTCGCACTTCATGCTCGACTTCCGACTGAACGGCACGGACCGTACCGAGTTGATCACCGGCGGGGAGACGCTGCTCGCGCTGCTTCGCTACCGGCTGGACACCACCTCGATCAAGCAGGGCTGCCGGCAGGGCACCTGCGGGGCGTGCACGGTCATCGTCGATGGCGAGCCGCGTCTCGCCTGCATCACTCTCGCCGCGACCTGCGAGGGCGGTGCGATCGAAACCGCGGACGCCTTGCCCGGTTCCGATGGGCTCCATCCGTTGCAACAGGCGTTCATGGATCACTTCGCGGCCCAGTGCGGCTTCTGCACCACGGGCATGCTCATGGCCGCCAAGGCGCTGCTGGACACCAATCCGAACCCGAGCCGGGAAGACGTCGTCGACGCGATCGGCGGCAACGTCTGCCGATGCACCGGCTACGAGCCGATCATCGAGGCGGTCCTCGCGGCGTCCGGTGGAACCGGCGCGCGGGCGTCTCGCCGCGCATAGCGTGCGAACCCGGGTCAAGGAGCCTCACGACCATGGAATTCCGCAAGGACCTCTTCGCGAGCGAGCGTGACGACGATTTGAACGAGGTCGGCCGGCCCACGCAGCGCCAGGATGCACTGGGGCACGTCACCGGACGGAGCCGCTTCTTCGACGATCACGCCGTACCCGGGATGCTGCACATGAAGTTCGCGCGCAGCCCTCACCACCACGCCAGGATTCGCTCGATGGACATCCGAGAGGCGGCGCAGATGCCCGGCGTCGTGCGCGTCCTGACCTTCGAGGACGTTCCGAAGCAGGTCCATACCCTGCTGATCCTCCTCGAACTCGGTCCAGACGACGAGCCGCCGCTCGCGTTCGACAAGGTGCGCTACCGTGGTGAGCCGCTCGCTGCGGTGATCGCGGAGACGGAGTCCGCCGCAGCCGCCGCGGCCGCCCGGGTGCGGGTCGACTACGAGCCGCTCCCGACCGTGTTCGACGTCGAGGAGGCACTGGAGCCCGGCGCTCCGCTCGTCAACGAGTACCACGGCCGAAACTGGTACGACTACGACGGTCACGACTACCAGCAGATCCGGTTCGGCGACGTCGAGCGCGGCTTTCGGGAGGCGGACCACGTCATCGAGGAGCGTTACCAGATGTCGCCGATCGAGCACGCGCCGACCGAGACCGGCGGGTGCATCGCGGCGCCCGACACGGCCGGGCGCTATGTCTGCTACACGAATACGCAGGCGCTCTTCTTCAGCCTGGAGACCGCGGCGCAAATCCTGAAGGTGCCCTCGAACCGGCTCCACTTCGTGGGCGGTACCGTCGGAGGCGGATTCGGGGGCAAGGTGGACAGCGTCCACGAGCCGCTCGCGCTTCTCGGCGCCATGCTCACCCAGCGACCGGTTCGCAGCGCCTACACCCGCGCCGAGGAGATGCAGGTGTCGAGTCCGCGCGGGGCGGAGAGAATCTACATCAAGGACGGGGTCATGAACGACGGCCGGGTCGTGGCCCGCTACGCGCGCATCTACTGCGACGCGGGGGCCTACTCCCGGCTCACCCCCTACGGCGCGGTCAAGGCTGCCGCCCACATGCCTGGTCCGTACTACATCCCGAACGTGTGGGTCGACGCCCGGTGCGTCTACACCAACCGCACCCCGTCGAGCGCGATGCGCGGGTTCGGGGTCACGGGGGCGGATTTCGCGCTCGAGGTGCAGATGGACAAGCTCGCGCGCCTGGTCGGCATGGACCCGATGGAGTTCCGGATACTGAACGCGTACCGGGACGGCGACATGAAGGCGCACCGACGCGTGACCAAGAACGCGGCCCTCATCGAATGCGTCCAGGCGGCGGCCGAACTCGCGGACTGGCCACTCTCCGAGCGCTTCCGGTCGATGTCGTCGACGCGCGACGGCGGCGGCGAGCGGGGTGTGATCTCTCCGACTCCCGAGCAGAGCCGGGGTTCGGGGATCGGGGCCCCCGGTCGAGCCACGCCGCATGCGGGGCTCGGAATCGCGGCCGCCTCCGAATCCCCGGCCGTCGCCGATACGCCCCGGGGGGCGCCGCCGGCGTCGCCGGCGCGCACTCCCATGGCCGGACGGGGACGGATGTCGAGCCTGCTTGGAACCAGGAGGCGCTAGCGATGCTTCGCTTCGCACTGGAACGCGACATGAGTGGGACAGCGCCGGCGAACCGGCTTTCCGGGAACGCGTGCGTCGCGCCGGCGACCGCCCACGGGTCCGCCGTCCCGCGTGCCGATGGGACGCCCGCGCTCCCGGCGGACCGGCGAGCAGCATTCGGCTCATCGGCACAGAAGACGGCACCGGAAGGAGTCTAGCGACGATGGCGAAGCGACGCGGGCGCGGGATCGCATCGGTCAACTACCCGATCGGCATGAATCTCGGCGGAGATCCGAGCCAGGCCCTCGTGCACTCCAACCCGGGCGGCAAGTTTACCGTCGCACTTTCGTCGATCGACCTGGGTCAGGGCATGAAGAGCGTGGTGCGTCAGATCTGCTCGGAAGCTCTCGGAGTTCCGGTGGAGGACGTATTCGTCGACACCGCGGACTCCGATACCGGTCCGCACTGCATGGGCAGCTTCGCGTCGCGGGGGACCCACCGGGTCGGCAACGCGGTCATCGCCGCGGCCGAGGAGGCACGCGGGGTCCTGCTGGAGGCGGCCGCGGAGAAGCTCGAGGTCGATGCCACCGATCTCGTCACCGACGGGCGGGGCAACATCCACGTGCGCGGCGCCCCGTCGCGATCGATCACGGTGGCCGAGGCATCCGGCGCCGCGCAGTTCGAGCAGGGCCGAACGGTGTCGGGGCGCGGGATCTTCCTCGTGCCCATGTCGACGCCGGACCCGGAGACCGGCGAGATGGATCCGGTGACCTGCTACGCCCATGCGTGCACCGTTGCCGAGGTGGAGGTCGACGACGAGACCGGCGAGGTGGAGGTCATCTCCGTCAAGGCCGCCTACGAGGTCGGGCGAGCGATGAACCCGAAGCTCGTCGAGCAGCAGCTCGTCGGCGGTGGCTGGATGGGAATCAGCCATGCGCTGTGGGAGACCACCGAGCCGTACTACCCCGATCGTTCCCACGGCCCCATCGACTTCGACGAGTACCTGATGCCGGGACCGGGCGACGTCTGCGAGCAGCAGTTCGCAATCCTGGAGCGGCCTGCCCCGGACGGCCCCTACGGCGGCAAGGGCGTCGGCGAGATGTGCTCCACGCCCCCGATCCCCGCCATCGCCAACGCAATCTTCGACGCGGTGGGGGTGCGCATCGACGAGATGCCGTTCACGCCGGAGAAGATCCTGCGCGCGCTCAGGGAGCAGGGCGGTGCGCAATGAGGCCCGGAACGGACTTCGGCGAGCCGGCGTCTGCGTCGCGGACGCCGGACGTGCGTCGGGAGTGACATGAGACGCCGGCTCGCGTGGACTCCACCGGCGAAGTCGGGTCGCAAGTCCCCGGCGGCGCCCGCCGGCGTGTCCGAGCCGGCATCGGACCGGGGCGCGGAGGGGCGGACGGTGGCGGGCTCCGCGCCAGCATGGGGGTCCGAGCCTGCGCAGCCGCGACCGGCCCCGCGTTTCCGCCGGTTCGACTCCCCCGAGGCTCTCGGCGTCGCGCTGCGCGGGGCCGCCTATGTCGCTGGCGAGGGCCTGAGCACGGCAGCATTTCTCGCAATTTCACTCGGAAAGCCCCTTCTGCTGGAGGGCGCGCCCGGGGTGGGAAAGACCGAGGCGGGCAAGGCGCTTGCCGACGTGCTCGGCCGCGATCTCATCCGCCTCCAGTGCTACGAGGGTATGGACTCCTCGGCGGCGCTCTACGAGTGGAACTACCCCGCGCAGATGCTCGCGCTGCGCAGGGCCGGCGAGCGCGACGTCGACCTGTACGACGAGACGTTCCTGATCGAGCGTCCGTTGCTCGCCGCGCTGCGGGCTCCGGGGCGAACCCTTCTGCTCATCGACGAGATCGATCGTTCGGACCACGAGTTCGAGGCCTTTCTCCTCGAGTTCCTGTCCGACTTCCAGATTTCCATCCCCGAGACGGGCACGCTCCGGGCCGGAGAGCCGCCGGTGGTGGTCCTGACCTCCAACCGCACCCGGGAGCTGCACGAGGCGCTGCGCCGGCGCTGCGTGTACGACTGGATCGCCTACCCGGACCCGGAGAAGGAGATCGAGATCGTCGGCCTGCGCGCCCCCGAGGTTGCCGAGCGCACCGCGCGCGCCGTCGTCGCCGCCGTCGGCGAGCTGCGCGGGATGCCGCTCGCCAAGCCGCCGGGAGTGGCGGAGGCGATTGACTGGGCGCAGGCGGCGGAGATGCTCGCAACGTCCGGGGCCCGGTGGCCGCTCGCCTTTCGGCGCGCCGTCGGTGCCGTGCTCAAGGACGAGGAGGACCTGCACTTCGTCGAGGACAGGATCGACGACGTGCTGGCGCGTGCGACGACATGAGCGGGGCAACGCCCGAAGCGGCGACGCTGCGAGCGGACGCCGAATGAGCGGCGTCGCTTCGATGTCGGCGCCCGCCCGCCACTTGGCGGGGTTCCCCCCGTTTCTGCGCGGTTTCGGATTCACCATTTCACCGGAGCAGACTGTCGCGTTCCTCGAGGCGGTGGAGCTGCTCGGGCCGGGGAGCATCGAAGACGTGCGCCGGGCCGCAGTGGCGACGTTGAGCCCTCCGCACGAGCGGGCGGGGGAGTTCGACGGCCTGTTCCGGGCCTGGTTCCACGGCGAGTTCGCGCCCGTTCCCCGCGAGAGCGACGACGAGACCGAGATTCGGGTTCACGACGAGGGCGGCGCGACGTACGAGCCGCCCGATGCGCCCGACCTCGGCGAGTCGGGGCAGTCCGCGACCGCGGCGGAGATGCTCGGCGACCGGCAATTTCGGGCGGAGACCTCGATCGAGCGGCTGCGGCGATTTGCGCGTGAGGCGCCGGAACGGCTTCCGCGCCGCCGGGGCTTGCGCCGCCGGCGGGCGCGCCGGGGCGAGACCGTCGATCTGCCCCGCGCGCTGCGCACCGCGGTGCGCCACGGAGGCGACACGCCGGTGCTGCCGTGGCGGCGGCGCACGCCGCGTCAACGCCGGATCCTGCTCCTCGTCGACGTTTCGGGATCGATGAAGGAGCACACCGAGTCGACGTTGCGATTCGCGCACGGGCTCTACCACGCCGCCGAGCGCATGGAGGGCTTCACACTCGGCACCCGTCTCACCCGGGTGACCGGTGCGCTCCGGCTGCGAAACCCCGAGGCGGCGCTCGTGAAGGCATCCGTCCTGGTGCCCGACTTCGACGGCGGCACCCGCATCGGGGACGCGCTGGCCGCATTTCTCGCCGTGCCCCGCTTCGCCGGGTTTGCGCGGGGCGCCGCCGTTGTCGTGCTCTCCGACGGTCTCGAGCGCGGTGGCCCCGACACGATGACCGGCGCCGTCGCACGACTGTCCAGGCTCGCGTGGCGGGTGAGCTGGCTCACCCCGCTCGCGGCCGATCCCGAGTTCCGGCCGGAGACCACCGCTTTCGCGGCGATCGAGCCGTTTCTCGACGACCTCGGCGACGGCTCGTCGCCGGAGGCGCTGTGCGGCCACCTGCTCTCGCTCGGGCGCATCCGGGGCCGGACCTCCCCGAGTCATCCACGATGAGCGGTCCTTCGATCGTCGACGCACATCACCACGTCTGGCGCCAGGCCGATCTGCCGTGGCTGCTCGGGCCGATGCAGCCCCGCATCTTCGGCCCCTACGAGGCGATCCGGCGCGACTACTTCATCGGCGAATACCTCGACGATCTCGCGGGCAGCGGGGTGACACGATCGGTCTACGTGCAGGCAAACTGGGCGCCGGAACGGTTCGAGGACGAGGTCGCGTGGGTGCAGCGGGTGGCCGACGAGTCCGGGTGGCCGCACGCGATCGTCGGCTACGCCGATCTGCTCTGCGAGGACGTGCGCCCGCAGCTTGACCGGCTCGCGAGGTACCCGTTGCTGCGCGGCGTGCGCATGCAGCTCCACTGGCACGAGAACGCCATGTACCGCTTCGCGCCGCGTCCCGACCTTGCGCTCGACCCGGTGCTGCAGCGCAACGTCGCCCGGCTTGCGGACTACGGCCTGGTGTTCGATTTGCAGGTGTTCGCCGGACAGATGGCGGGCGCGGCGGAGCTTGCGGCGGCCTGCCCGGACGTCACATTCGTCCTCCAGCACGCCGGGATGCTGGAGGACCTTTCACCGGAAGGCCGCGCCGAGTGGCGGGCCGGCATGGAGCGGCTCGCGGCACGGCCGAACGTGGTCTCGAAGCTCTCCGCGTTCGGCACGTTCATTCACCGCAACGATCCGGCCCACATCGAAACCATCCTCCGTGACACGGTCGCCGTCTTCGGCGCGGACCGCTGCCTGTTCGGCTCGAACTTTCCCATCGAGAAGCTCTGGACGAGCTACGCGGCGCTGCTCGACGCATTCCTCGCCGCGGCCGCCGGCATGGACGACGCGGCGCGCGCGGCCATCTTCGAAGGTACCGCGGTGCGGGTGTACCGGTTCTGACGACGCTTCGGCCCCGGCGGCGAGGCATGAGCGGGAACCCTTGAGCGTGATCACGAGGAATCCCGTTCGGCGCGTTTGCGGCCCACTGCCACTTGCGATCAGAATCGGGCCAACGACGGAGAGTCCGGTGCCGTGACCGGGCCAGGGAGCACCGAAGAATGATCCACGACGTACGCCGCAGTGAGTTCACCTCCCTCGTAGACCCCGACGCGCCGGTACGCCAGATCGGCACCGGCTTCACGTTCACCGAGGGTCCGCTCTGGCACCCCACCGAGCACTACCTGCTGTTCTCCGACATGCCGGGCGACGTGCGCCGGCGGTGGGACGAGGCGGGTGGGGTGCGCGAGGTCATGCGTCCCGCCAACAAGTGCAACGGCATGACCTACGACGCGGACCTGAACCTCGTCATCTGCGAGCACGCGACGTCGAGCCTCGTGCGCCTTGCACCGGACGGCCGCCGCGAGGTCCTCGCCTCCCACTTCGAGGGCAAGGAGCTCAACAGCCCGAACGACGTGTGCGTGCGTTCCGATGGCACCATCTGGTTCTCCGACCCGTGGTTCGGGCGGATGCCGCACTACGGCGTCGAGCGCCCGCGCGAGCTTGGATGGCAGGGGGTGTTCCGGGTGTCGCCCGACGGCGCGCTGCACCTCGCCGTCGACAAGCGCCAGTTCGACCAGCCGAACGGGCTGTGCTTCTCGCCCGACGAGAGCCGGCTCTACGTGAACGACACCACCCGGGCCCTCATCCGGGTGTACGACGTCGCCCCCGACGGCTCGCTCTCGCACGGGCGGCTGTTCGCGCAAGGGATCCAGTCCTCGCGCGAGGCCGGACTCCCCGACGGGATGAAGTGCGACGCGAAGGGCAACGTCTGGGTGACCGCGCCGGGAGGCATCCGGGTCTACTCGCCGCGCGGCGCGCAGCTCGGCACGGTGCGCATCCCCGAGATGCCCGCGAACCTGCACTGGGGCGGGGAGGACTGGCGCACGCTCTTCGTGTGCGCGACGACCTCGGTGTACGCGGTGGAGACGAAGGTGGGCGGCAACCTCGAACCGTTCATGCGCGCGGGCGGAGCCGGTTCGCGCCGCGCCGCGGCGGCGAGAGGGCCCCGTGCCGAATCGTCCGTGCGCGGCTCCGGCCCGGCCCTGCGGGCGGGCGCCGACATCCCGCTCGCGACGGGCCTCGACCTCGACCCCGCGCGATGTGCCCTCGTCATCCAGGACATGCAGAACGACGTCATGGCCGACGGCGGTGCATTCGCCGAGAGCGGCTCGCCGCAGCACGCCCGCGAGCAGAACGTGGTCGAGAACATCCGCCGGCTGGCCGAGGTCTGCCGCGCGCGCGGGGTGATGGTGGTGCACGTGCACTTCCTGGTCGAGCGCGGCGCGCCGGGCCTCACCCTGAACGCGCCGCTGTTCGAGGGCCTCGCGGACGCAAACGCGCTGGTCAGGGGAACATGGGGCGCAGCGCCGGTGGAGGGCCTGGAGCCCGAGCCCGGCGACCACGTGGTCGTCAAGATGCGCATGAGCGCATGGGAGGGCTCCTCGCTGGAGACCGTGCTCAAGTCCGGCCGCCGCGACATCCTCATCGACACCGGGGCGTGGACGAACATGTCCATCGAGCACACCGCCCGCACCGGCGCCGACAAGGGCTACTACATGGTCGTGCCCGAGGACGCCTGCTCCACGATGAACGCCGAGTGGCACGCCGCGAGCATCGGCTATGCGATGCAGAACGTGGCGATCGTCACCCGCACCGACGAGGTGATCGCGGCCCTCGACGGCGCCGCGTCCGCGGCCGGATCGGCTTCGTCCGGCTCGGGCAGCGCGGAGGCGGCCAACGAGGCGATTCGCCGCCGGATGCGCGAGCGGCGCGAACGCGCCGGGGGCGGGGATTGACGAAGGAGTCACATGACTGCCAATTGAATTAAAGGCAAAAATGCCTTACCTTCCGAACAGAGTTTCAGTCGAGTCCATTCCATGGCCATCACGCTCACGGTCACTGCCAAGGGGCAGATCACGCTTCGCAAGGAAGTGCTCGCACATCTGGGGGTTCGCCCCGGCGACAAGCTCGACGTCGACCTGCTCGGGGATGGACGGATGCAGCTCAGGTCGAAGCGCGGGACGTCGGTGGCGGCGGTCTTCGGCATGCTCGCCAGACCGGGAGCGCCGCGGCTCTCGGTTGAAGAGATGAACGAAGCCGCTGCCGAGGGATGGGCCGGCGAGGAGTGAAGATCACTGCCGACACGAACGTGCTCCTGCGCGCGGTGGTCGAGGACGATGCGGCCCAGGCTGCGGCAGCCCGGGCGTTGCTCGTGCAGGCCACTGTCATCGCCGTGCCCATTGCGGTGTTCTGCGAGTTTGCCTGGGTGCTGCGGCGCAGGTACGGCTACGGCACGCACGACACCGCTGCCGCCATCGAGGCGCTTGCCGGGAGCGAACCCGTGGTCACGGACGCGCCCGCGGTGGACGCGGGGCTTGCCGCACTGCGTGCGGGCGGAGACTTCGCCGACGGGGCCATCGCGAGTCAGGGCGAACGGCTGGGCGGGACCGTGTTCGCAAGCTTCGATCGCGGTGCGGTCGCACGACTGCGAAGCCACGGCGCGAGCGCGGCGGATCCGACGGAGCTGACGGCCTGACATGACGCCCGCGATGCCCGACAGCCTGTGGGCGGCCACCGCGCCTCCCGGCCCCGAGTGTCCGCCTCTGACTTCGGACGACACTGCGGACGTGGTGGTGGTCGGCGCCGGCTACACGGGGCTTTCGGCCGCGCTCCACCTCGCCCGGGCCGGCCGCCGGGTGGTGGTGCTCGATGCCGGCGAGCCGGGCTGGGGGTGCTCGGGCCGCAACGGCGGGCAGGTGAACCCGGGCGGCGTGAAGGTCCTGCCCGAGGACGTCCTCGCGACTCTGGGTCCGGTATGGGGTGAGCGGCTGATCGAGTTCGGCGATCGGAGCTGCGACCTCGTCTTCGAGCTCATCGAGCGATACGGCATCGAATGCGAGGCGGTGCGTCCGGGCTACGTCTCGGGCGGATACGGCGCCAAGGGGCGCCGGTTCAACCGCGAATGGGCGCGCCAGTGGTCGGCGCGCGGGTGCGAGGTGCGGTTTCTCGAGCACGACGAGATCGCAGACCTCATCGGCACCCGGCGCTACGACTCCGGGATGCACGATGCGCGCGGCGGCAGCGTCCAGCCGCTTGCGTACGCGCGCGGGCTCGCCCGCGCCGCGGTCGAGGAGGGCGCGGTCATCCACGGAGCGAGCGCCGCCACCGCCATCGAGCGCAACGGCGCCGGGTGGTCGGTCCGCACCGATCGCGGTTCGGTCGGGTGCGAGTTCGTGGTGCTGGCGACCAACGGCTACACCGGCGGCCTGTGGCCGGAGCTGCGCCAGTCCGTGGTGCCGGTCGCGAGCTTCGTCACCGCCACCGCGCCGCTCGGACACAACGTGCTGCCCTCGGTGCTGCCGGGCCGGCACGCGGTGTCGGAGACCGCGCGGGTCATCGTCTACTACCGGCTCGACCGGCAGGGGCGGTTCGTAATCGGCGGGCGCGGCCGCTGGTTCGACGTGGACGACCGCGGGGACGCCTCGCACGTGCGTGCCGCGGCGCTGCGCCTCTTTCCGCAGCTCGAAGGGGTGGACTGGGAGTACCACTGGGCCGGCTGGCCGGCCATGACCCGCGATCACCTGCCGAAGCTGCTCGCGCTGGACCGGTGCATCTACGCGGGCCTCGGCTACAACGGGCGTGGGGTGGCGAGCGCCACCCTGATGGGGCAGCAGCTCGCCAACGTGATTCTCGACGAGTCCGAGCCGCTGGTCGAGGTGCGCGGGCCGGAGCGTTTCGTGTTCCACCGGTATCGCCAGATCGGCATCAGCTACCGTATGCTCGCGGGGAGCCTGCTCGACCGCCTCGATCGCCGTGGCGCCGCGTGACGGAGTGCGCACACTGGGCTATTCTGGGTTTCATGCCTCGGCGCGCGCAACGCTCCACCATCATCGCCCGTTGTCATCAGACGACAGACGACAATCCATGTCGTTGCCATCGAACTTCAGGACAGGAGATTTACCCATGACCAGAAAAACCGCAGGACAGGAAACGAGGGAGCCGATCACCGGGATTTCGGATCGAGAGGCGGTGGACAGAATCAACCGGCTTCGTTCCTCCGCGGGGTCGGGAAGGATCGGCCGCCGCGACTTCATGGCCACCGCTCTCGCGCTCGGTCTGTCGACCACCGCCGCGTCGTCCATGTTCAACAAGGCGTGGGCAGCGGCGAAGAAGGGCGGACGGCTGCGTACCGGCATCACGGGCGGCGCGACCAGCGACGTCCTGGATCCCGGGCTCATCCTGGATGCCTACATGATCAGCGTGTTGTTCGGTCAGGTCCGCAACAACCTGACCGAGGTGTCGGCCACGGGTGAGCTGATTCCGGAATTGGCCGAGAGTTGGGACTCCACCCCCGACGCGGCGATATGGATGTTCAGGATTCGCCAGGGCGTCGAGTTCCACAACGGCAAGACGCTCGATTCCCAGGACGTTGTCGCCTCCATCCGGCACCATCTCCACGAGGATTCCAAGTCCGCGGCAAAGGGCATTCTCGGCGGCATCGAGTCCGTTACCGCGGACGGCCCGCACGGCGTCACGGTCAAGCTGAAGGGCGGCGACGCCGACTTCCCGTTCCTGATGAGCGACTATCACCTCCTCATCTGTCCCTCCAACGGCGACGGCACCATCGACTGGCAGTCGGGCACCGGAACCGGCGGCTACACCCTGGCCGAGCACGAACCGGGGATCCGTACGCTGACCAAGCGCAACCCGAACTACTGGAAGGAGGGCCGGGCGCACTTCGACGAAGTGGAAACACTGCAGATTGCCGATCCGAACGCACGGCTCAATGCCCTGCGGACGAACGCCGTCGACTGCATCAACAACGTGGACCCGAAGATCGTCGAGAGATTGAAGCGGCTGTCCGGTCTTCACGTCCGATCCGTCACCGGCAACAAGCAGATCACCCTGCCGATGCGGACCGACACCGCGCCGTTCGACAACAACGATGTCCGGCTGGCCGTCAAGAACGTCATCAACCGTGAGGAGTGGTTCGACAAGATCATCTTCGGCTACGGGGAGATCGGGAACGACAACCCCATCGGTCCCGCCAACATCTATCGGGCCACCACCGAAGAGCTGCCGCAGCGGATCTACGATCCGGACAAGGCGAAGTATCACCTCAAGCAGGCCGGCATGGACCGCGTGAGCATCCAGTTCCATGCCGCCGAGATCGCCTTCAGCGGTGCGGTCAACGCCGGGCAACTGCTGCAGGAGTCGGCCCGCCCGGGAGGCATCGACATCGAGTTGGTGCGCGAGCCGGATGACGGCTACTGGTCGAACGTCTGGATGAACAAGGCATTCAGCGCGTGCTACTGGAGCGGCCGGCCCACCGAGAACTGGATCTTCTCGCAGATCTACGCGGCGGACGCGAGCTGGAACGACACGTACTGGAAGCACGAGCGGTTCAACGAGTTGCTGGTGCAGGCTCGGGCCGAGCTCGATGCGGCGAAGCGCCGGGAGCTGTACGTGGAGATGCAGCGCATCGTCCACCACGAGGGCGGCGTCGGCCTGCCGCTGTTCCAGGCCGACACGATGGCGTACAGCGACAAGCTGGCCGTGCCGGATGTCATCGGGAACAACTGGGATCTGGACGGTCTCAAGCACGCCGAACGGTGGTGGTTCGCGTAGTCGCCTTGACTTCGCCGGCGTTGCACGAGATCGACCTCCCCGGCTGAACGGAGGGCTTTCCGCAGTTTGCAGATCGGCCGCAGGAGCCTCCGCCCGGCACGGAGGCTCCTGCCACTTCAGTGCAAGCATCGCGCGGACCGCGAGTTGACACCACCGATCAGTGGTCTATGGTGCCCGCGATGAAGCGCAGGCGGCTTCCCACCGGCATCCAGACTTTCCGCGAGCTGCGGGAACGGGGTTGCTACTACGTCGACAAGACCGGACACATCGAGCGTCTGATCGACCGCGGCAAGCACTACTTCCTGTCGCGCCCGCGCCGCTTCGGCAAGAGTCTGCTCGTCGATACCCTCAAGGAGCTGTTCGAAGGGAACGAGGCGCTGTTCGAGGGGCTCCACATCCACCCGCGGCGGGACTGGTCGGCGTGCCATCCGGTGGTGCGACTCGATTTCGCCACCGGCGACTTCGCGGAGCCCGGCTACCTGCACGTGAACGTGATGGCGCAGCTCGACGGCATCGAGCGGGCAAAGGGCGTGCCGCCTCGACACGACACCGCGCCGGAGCGCTTCGGACATCTGATCCGGACCTTGCACGAGCGCACCGGCCAGCGCGTGGTGGTGCTGGTGGACGAGTACGACAAGCCCATCCTCGACGCGTTCTCCGTTCCGGACACGGCCCGTGCCGCCCGCCGGTATCTGCGCGGACTGTACGGCACGGTCAAGTCGTGCGACGCGCACATCGAATTCGCCTTCCTCACCGGGGTCAGCAAGTTCACCAAGGTGAGCCTCTTCTCCGATCTCAACAACCTCGTCGACCTCACCCTCGACCCTCGCTACGCCACCATCTGCGGCTACACCGACGCGGACCTCGACACGGTGTTCGCGCCCGAGCTCGACGGCCTGGACCGTGACGCCATCCGCGACTGGTACAACGGATACAACTGGCGGGGCGACGAGAAGGTCTACAACCCCTTCGACATCCTTCTGCTGTTCGAGCACCGCGAGTTCGCTCCGCACTGGTTCGAGACCGGCTCGCCGGCGTTCCTCGTCGAGACGCTCGATGAGCGCGGTGTCGGCCCGCTGGACCTCGACGGCATGCTGGGCACGGATGCCCTGCTGTCCCGGTTCGACGTGGACGACATGGCGACCGAGGCACTGCTGTTCCAGACCGGCTACCTCACCATCCGTAGCGAGGAGCGGCGCGGAGGTCGGACGCACTACCGCCTGGGCTACCCCAACCGCGAGGTCTGCCAGAGCCTGAACGAGAGCCTGCTCGCCCATTTCACGAGAGACCCCGTCCGCGAAACCAACAGTGTGCGCCTCTACGACTTGCTGCTCGCCGGCGACCTCGCCGGCCTCGAAGGTCTGTTCCACGCCTTCTACGCCAGCATCCCCCACGAGTGGTACACCAACAACGACATCGCCCGCTTCGAGGGTTACTACGCGAGCGTCTTCTACGCCTACTTCGCCGCGACCTTCGGTCCGGTCATCACGGTGGAGGACAGCACCGTGCGGGGCCGAGCCGACATGACGGTACGGTTCAACGGCCACGTGTACCTGTTCGAGTTCAAGGTGATCGAGCAGGCGGGGGAGGGTGCGGCCATGGCGCAGCTCAAGGCGCGGGGGTATGCGGAGAAGTACCGGCACCTGGGCGAGCCCATCTACCTCGTCGCGGTGGAGTTCAGCAGCCGGGAGCGCAACGTGAGGACCTTCGCGACGGAGCGCGCCTGATCTCGTCGGGTCCTGGCAGAGTGTCCGCGAGAAATACCGGACTCGGGGCCAGGGGATTCGTCAGGGCTTAAGTCCCCGGTGCCTCATGGACGGTGCGCGTCAAGGGCCCGGACCAAAGTCGCACTGGTGGGACACGGCGCGAGACGAGTCACGCGGCGCCAGCGCTTCAGGCGTCCTGATCGGTCCGTATCGCGCGCAGTTGGTTCCCGCGTGGGTCATCTCCGGCCGACATCCATGGGCGGCGCGTCGTCAGCCATTGTTTGAACCTCGCTTCAAGCGGCACCGGCCGCGGCGCGCGCCTCGGGCCAGAACGGGCCCATGATCGGCGTGCTGCCGGCAACTGTGGTGCGGCGGAGCACGCGGCGGTATCTCGCGTAGTCGTACTCGACGGCGCGGTGAAGCAGCACCCGGTTGTCCCACATGACGAGATCGAGGGGACGCCACCGGTGGTAGTAGCAGAACTCCTCGCGGCCCACGAAGTCGACGAGCTGGCGGTGAAGCGCGACGCCCTCCTCGTGGGTCCCGCCTCCGATCTCGAGGCTGGTGTTCGAGGTGAAATAAAGGGAGCGACGGTAGCCGCGGTCGGGATGAACGCGGGTCACGGGGTGGGTGACCGGCGGCAGCGCGTCGCGCTCGTGGGCCGACATCGGCGGAAGGCTCGGCTCGAGCCGGCGGATCTCGCCGTACGAGTGCACCTGGTGCAGCGGCTCGAGCCTGCGCTTCATGTCCTCGGGGAGCG